>JAUWOI010000044.1 GCA_030612185.1 Anaerolineae bacterium | reverse complement strand
ATGACTTTGAGTTTGGTTTCCTCGGCCTTGGGCAGAGTGAGCGTCAGCACGCCGCTCTCGAAGACCGCCTCAGCCTTGTCCGTTTCCACGGGCACGTTCAGTGTCAGCGTGCGGGAGAACGCGCCGTAAGGCCGCTCCGGGAACAAATACTCGACGTTCTCCAACGGCGGCCGCAACTCGCCCTTGATGGTCAAGGTGTCGCCTTCGATGACAATACCCACCTCATCGGGAGTCAATCCCGGCAGTGCCGCGACGATGACGATTTCCTCCGGCGTCGCGTACACGTCCAGTGGAAGCCGGAACGGTTGTTCCCGCAAGTCTCTATCCCAACCCCGTGTCGGGCGGATGAAACTCTCTTTTAAGAGCCGGTCCATCGCCTCGCGCAAGGTCACCATCTCGCGCATTGGAGTCAAATGTGTAACAGTCATTTTTTATCACCTCCTGGTTTCAGAAGAACATTGTGGGAGGATTGGATCCTCCCCTGTGTCTGTCTCGATTACTTGCTTTTAGCCTTGACTTTGATCGCCTTGGGCTTGACCTCTTCGGCCTTGGGCAGTGTCAGGGTCAGAATGCCATTCTCAAATTCCGCCTCGGCCTCGTCGGCTATGACGGAGAGAGGAACGGCCAGCGAACGGCAGAAGGAACCACAGCGACGCTCGCGGCGGATATAGTTCTCCTTCCTGATTTCTCCCTCGGCCTTGGTCTCGCCTCTGATGGTCAAGGTGTCACCGACGATGCTGACGTCCAGGTCCTCGGGCTTGACCCCTGGAACGGCGGTCTTGACAATGATGGCATCGTCGGTCTCGTACATGTCCACGGCGAGTGATCCCATCCCGACCATGTTCGGCCATCCGCCCCGTGGCTGCACGAAACTTTCTTCAAAGAGCCGATTCATTGCCTCCTGCAGGCTGACCAGGTCGCGGAAGGGTTCCCAACGCACCAATCTTGCCATTTCTACACCTCCTCAGATAGAATTGATTTTGGGATCTTACGATCATTCATATTATTACACAGTTTCATTAGATTCACACAAGAGCCGCATTGGAAATACATTAGAAACAGAACGCCCCCGCGCACATTGCGGGGGCAGGGGCCCATAGTTATCTTGACAATGGTATCTATGAACCTACGCGGACTGTCCCAGTCGCCGATGGACAGTGAATGACTGGCCCGACCGTAAAGAGGTGTTTCAGGCTAGCGCGGCCTCATCCTTGCGAAAGTCCACGAAGCGATACCCCACCCCGCGTTCGGTAAAGATATAGCGAGGATGGGATGGGTCAGGCTCAATCTTTTTCCGCAGATAGGTGACGTACAGACGTAAGTAGTGTATCTCCTCGCGGTATTCGTGGCCCCAGACCTTGGCCAGCAGCGTCTCGTGGGGCACTATCCAGCCCGCGTTTTCGATCAAGTGGTAGAGCAGGCGGAATTCGGTGGGGCGCAACTTGATGCGCTGGCCTTCGACGATGACGTGTTGGCTGTTTAGGTCCACGCTCAGATGGTCATCAATACGGAGAATACCCTGAGCCTGCGCCGCCGGGCTTTGAGTTCGGCGCAGCACCGCCTTGACACGGCTGACGAGTTCGCGGGTACTGAAAGGCTTGGTCACATAGTCGTCGGCTCCCAGTTCCAACCCGCGCACTTTGTCCTCCTCGTCAGCCCGAACGGTCAGCATAATCACCGGGATGCTAAAAGTCTCGCGCAGTATCTCCAACGTCTCGAATCCGTCCAATTCGGGCATCATCGCGTCGAGGATGACCAAGGCGGGCAGGTTCGTGCGCACCTTGTCGAGAGCCTGCAGGCCGTTGTAGGCTTCTATTACCCGGTATCCCTCCAGTTCCAGGTTCATACGGATGAACCGGGTCATGCGAGGTTCGTCATCCACTACCAGGACAAGTTCACGATGAGCAGACATATACTTATTAAACCACAGAAAGCGTCAAAAAACAATTTCAGCCAATTGGAAACAAGACCCGGATGGCGATTGTGATCAAGGTGATTGCGGCGTGCCGCCCGCGACGCTGGCCGCCCGTTCGTCGAAGCACAAAAGCACTACGCCGATCACGACCAAACTCCCGCCCAGGAGTTGGGGGATGGTCAAACGCTCGCCCAAGAGGCAAAAGGCCAACCCGGTTGTCAGCACCGGCTCTAGCGTGGCGATCAAGTTAGCCGTGGTGGTTGGCAGATGCGTCAGGCTGACGGTGTACAGGCCATATCCGCCGAGGGTGGGGCCGATGGCCAGCAAAACCAGAATCCCCCATCCCAGGGCGGCTTCATGCCACCCACTTGGCCCAACCGCCAATGGCCTGGACAACCACAGGAACGTGTCGGGACGTTGCACGAGCAACAGGAAGGCCGCCCCGAGCGTAAAGGAGTACAGCGTGGCCGTCCATGGGTTGACACCCCGCCTGGACGAACCCTTGCCCAACAGACTATAAGCGGCAAATACCACGCCATTCGCCAGGCCGATGACAATGCCGGCCGGGTTGGCTTGCCAGGCTGCCCGGTCGTACGCACCAGATACGAATACACAGCCGACGATGCTCAAAACCACCGCGCCGATCTTGAGCGCGTCCAGCCGTTCATCCAGCCAGCGCCAGCCTACCAGCGCCGTGAAAACCGGCGAACTGTGAACCAGCACCGTGGCCACCGCCGCCCCATTGAGCGCTACAGAGACCGTCCATAGCGCATGCGAAACGGCCAGGACAAAGCCGTAGAGGACGAAAAACAACACGTGCCGACGTCCCAGGTGCAGCAGGGGCCGGGCCACCAGGGCGAGCACTCCAAAAAGTACACCTGCCACAATCAGATCGCGCCAGAAAGCCAGCACCAACGGCGGCATGTGGAAGCGCGTGGTCAGGTAGCCGATAAAGATACCGGTTGATGACCAGGTGACCGTAGCGACAAAAGCAATGAGATAGCCGCGTGTGGAGGAAGGTTTGGTCATAAGTAAGTCGCCAAAAGTTCTTGTACTTTTGCTTCCGGCCACCTCAATCCAACATCATCACCCGCACCCGCGCACCGGCCGGCACGTGGGTCCATTCCTCTGGGATGATCGCCAGTGCATTGGCCTTGACCATCGAACTCAGGATGCCCGACCCCTGCTCGCCGGTGAGATAGGCGCGATACACTCCCTCGTGCTGCTCGACGCGGACGCGCAGGAAGTGGCGGCGGCCATCCTTGTGTTTCACCTCGTCCATCAGCGTGGCCTCCACGACGGGCCGCTCCAATTCCGCCAACCCCAGCATCTTCAGGATGGCCGGACGTGCGAACATCTCGAAAGAGACCATCACCGAGACGGGATTGCCGGGCAGACCTAAGATGGGTACACCCTCCCCCCCCTCCGTCCCCCCCCGATGGGGGGGGAAGTTCAGGCGACCGAAGGCCAGGGGCTTGCCCGGTTTCATGCGCACCCGCCAGAACCCAATCTCTCCCTCAGCGGCCAACACCTCCTTCACCACGTCGAAGTCGCCCACCGAGACGCCGCCAGAGGTGAGGAACAGGTCCACGCCCTGGGCCAGCCCCGCCCTGATCTTCTCCGTCAACTCCTCCACCCGGTCGCGGGCGATGCCCAGCATGACAGGTATCCCTCCGCACTTGACCACCTGGGCAGCGTTGGAGTAACTGTTGGCGTTGCGGATCTTCCCCGGCGTCAGGGGGGCGTCAATCTCCACCACCTCGTCGCCGGTGGCCAGGATCGCCACGCGGGGACGGCGGGTGACCAACGCCTCCTTGTGCCCCAACGTGGCCAACATCCCAATCTCCTGCGGGCGGACAAAGGTTCCTCGCCGCAGAACCAACTCCCCCCTCCGCACGTCCTCTCCGGCAGGGCGGACGTACTGGCCCACCGGGACCTCTGTGAAGACGTTCACCCACTCCCCCTCCGCTTCCGTATCTTCAACGCGGACAACCCCGTCGGCACCCGGCGGGATGGGAGCGCCGGTCATGATGCGCAAGGCCGTGCCGGGCGTGACCTCTGTCTCGGGGATGTAACCCGCCGCAACCTCACCGACGCAACGCAAGCGCACGGACGCCCCGCGGCTGGCCCCACCAGTATCGGCCGCCAGCACCGCGTAGCCATCCATAGACGAGTTGGCGTGGGGCGGGATGTCCACATCAACATAGACGTCCTCGGCCAGAACGCGGCCCAACACCTCGAGAATAGGCACCCGTTCCGGTTCCAAAGGATAGAACTCCCTCAGCACCCGCTCCAGTGCTTCTTCGACACTCAACATGGGTTCTATCATAGTCAATCCATAACGTGACTGGTCAGGGTGTAAATGTAAGACGAAGGCTTGCTTTGCCTCGCTCCACTTTGGTTTGCAGTTTAGCCACAAACTGATCCTTATCGGAGATATTGGGGCTTTGGCGTAGAGCAGTGAACAGAGCCTCCGCGCTGGCGGAGGTGAGCCTTTGCAGAGTCAGCGCGTAAGTCTCTGCTCCCCCCACGAGATCATAGATGGCGAATACGTTCGTCTCAGAGGAATCAAAGGAGAAGACCGGTTGATAACGTTGCACCAGATTATCAAAAACGTACTCCTGGGGAACCCGTAGATACGTTGGCTCCAATGCTCCGTTGCCACTCCCTGGTTGAGCATCTGGATGTAGGAGCGATTGAGCGTGTTGTACGTGTTCATCCCGCAAGGGTAGTGTGTGGCGGTCGCAACCTTCCCGTTAAGAAACACCAGCGATGCTTATCTAAGCCGCTGGCGATATGAAGTCTTTCAGAGACAACACGAATCTTCGAGGCAATCTGACTACCCGATGTCAACCATTCTCTCTACCAAACCACGCTTGATGAGTAATTCGGTTTTCTTGATATGATGGCTATTCCTCATCGTGATTTCCCGAACATCGAAGTTATGTCGTAGTGCAAGATTGCGTACTCTTTCATCATTGCTATAGGTCATCAAGAAGTCACCAGTGAGCATACTAGCGACTCTGAACAGTTCATCATGGTCAAGCTCATGGTGTGTGTAGAGCCGTCTTCCGGGTTTCTTATCGCCAGCCGTGTAGGGTGGATCAATAAAGAACATAACATCCGCACGTTGGGCGTTCTCTCTTAGCACATCAAGCCCATCGCCGTGTATGAATGTAATGCGTTCTCGCATTTCGGCGACTTGCAGGATTCTCTTCCTCAAAGTCTCTGGATACCAACGTGATTTGATTCCTCTTCCATTTTCTCCTTGTCTCAGTATACCGGCGCCCAGCGCTAGAATGCCACCACGGCTGATCCGGTTTCGTAGGATGGTCTGAAATGCCCTATCCTCAAGGTCTATAGGAGACTTTGACAACTCCTCGTTAACTGAAACGAGAGTGAGGTCGAAAGCAACGATCCTATCGGCAAGGCTTCTTGCATTCCCGTTGATGACTATCTCCCAGACAGCAGCGACATCTTTATCCAACTCGACGAGCGTGATATGCTCGGCAAGCCTTCTAAACGCAACATTCAGGCCAACAATACCCCCACCAGCAAATGGCTCAATGAACTCGGCTGGTTTGGACTCCATATTGTGCAGTCGCTGACAAATGAGGGGGACCAGCCAGGTCTTTCCCCCCGGATATCGGAATGGGCTAAGCAGTCTTGCCGAATAGACTGGAGTAGGCTCGGAGCCGTTTCTCATTGAACATCCTGCGCTAGAAAATCTCTAACCCATGCTATTACTGGAGCGTAATCAGTCTCATCTTGATGTGCGCAAACTGCAATCCGACAACGGTCGAAGATGACGCCTGCTTTCCTGGCGTAAAAATCCCACATGTTCTGTTGAACCCGATAGGGAGTAAAGAACGACCTTATTGGGAGAGGACTAACAGGACCAATGAGCCATTGTCTCCAGAAAACCTCCGGTTGCAGTTCGCCAAGTTTGTCAATCCAATTCCGTCCGGCCCCACACTGACCAAACATCAATATCTTGCTGGGTTTCTTATCGGCAAAATCCTTCCAGGCGACCAGGTCAAGTGCATCATCTTGACGCCGAAGTGTTGGTTGCTCACGGTATTCTCCTTCACCAATGAGATTACACATTTCTACTATTGCGGCATCAAAGGATGACGGTAACTCGTCGCGCGGTGATCCAAATCCAACAGCCTCGCCTCGTAAATACCCCTTGGCAGCCAGGCAAGAGATCTGCTCGAACAGCCCGGGCCCTACGCGGGTCTCTCTCAAAGAGTGGTAGGATAAACAGAGGCAGAATATATACACTGGAAATTCTTCCCAATCGCTTGACCTGAGTCGGAGAACCCCTCGGTAATCAAGATCAAAAGGATACGCCTCTCTAGCAGCCTCTACACGCTGCTCTAACTCCTGGAAGACTTCCAGAACCTTCAGTTCAACTTTCTCACCATCATCAATCTCAAAAAGGGAAGCTGTACGAAGGACGCTTTCCAAATCCCCTCGGCTCGAATTAAGATCTGGGGCATCCGTCATAACTTAACGAAACAGTGTCTGTCAGTCGCCAAAATAGTGCCAAACAGACCTGAAATGGCCGGTTTTCGCACTTGGGGCCAGTCTAAACGCCCTATTTGCCCGAAAATCCGGGTTGCGTTGGCGAGATTGACTCTGAATCACAGGAAAACTGATCCTTGAGAAGCCAAAATGGTCTTAAGTTATGAGGAATGATCTGGGGATAGTAGTGCATACAGTTCCAGCCAATCTGCCAATCTTAGGGAATCAGTGAGGTCATCAAAAGGCAAGTCAAGCATGCTATCTTCTCCGGCGACCGGTTGAACGTCTAACTTGCCTGGCTTCTTCGATACCCAACTCCTCCCTTTTGTCCTCCATCTCACGCATTATGGTGTCTGCAAGAAGCCCAATGTCTTGAATTATCTCATACAAGTCTTCCTCCCCAGCATACCCTGTAGTAACAGTGGCCTTTGCATTCTGTAACTCTACCTTTGCGCTCGTCAGCGTGTCTCGGAAACGCTTTCTGTCTCCGATCGCAACGAGATGCGAACGCTCAAGTGTATAACCACTTCGAAGGGCAGATAAAGACTCTGGCTTGCTTATCACTCTTCTGAGAATGTTCAAATCAGGACTCTGGCTCTTGACGACCGGCTCAATATTTTCTGATTTCTTTCCATAGAGCCAAATCATCAATTCTCCGAGTTCATCGAGATTCGATTCTGGAACAGGATTCGGTCTCAAAGAGGTTTTCGGACCAATACCAAGGAACTCTTGGAATCCTCTCTGATCGAGGGCTGTATAGAGGTGTGAGAAATAGAAGCGATTTCGAGCTCTGTCTTGCTTGTCAAATACTCCATCCGACTCTGCCTGTTCGAGTACTTTGTAGCCCCTATACATCCTCTTCACGGTTGCGTGGCGATCACCAATCCTCTCAGCGATCTCTTCCAGGGAGATACCGTAGGTCTCGTGTACTTCCGCGACATACTTTGCTTTGCTGAAACTATCCCAGGGTTTGATCCCGTTGATATGACGAAATCCAACAGTAGCCCAAAGGCTTTCACGACTCGGATAAACGATTGCTGGCAATGCACTCAGTTCTGCTCTTCTTTCTGCACTGATACCAGGAAGGTTAGTTGCCCCAACCCTTTGCCGCAGTTCTTGATCGCACAACAGGAGTACTGATGTCAACCTACGATTGCCTTCTACAACGATGTACTTTCGCTTTTCCGGATCTTGTTCCTCTGTATCCTTGATGATAACGAACAACGGTTCTGACCGAAAGAAGCCATTCTCAGCTATGGACCAAGCCACCTCATCCACTGCCATCTCCGTCCAGAGAATCTTTGCCAAGATCTCCTGACTATCACCCTCTACTCTCCAAGCAAGACGAGCATTCTTAGGGTCCAAGAGGAGTTGCTCAACAGGTATGTCGACAATCTTATCAGGATCAGGTTGGAGCAGCATATGCTGCACATTTGCCTCAGTCATACCATCCTCCTTGTGGAGTCATTTGAACCCGACCTCTGCGAATGGTTCCGTAGTGTCTTGCTCCAAACACCATAATGAACGAATGCTACGTGCCGCCCTTGACAGTCAAACCCTACAGTCACTAAATTGTAGCACAAGATTGCTGCAAAGAGAAACTCCCGCTGGGGATGTCGGCGATACCGTAGGTAAATGTATCACAGACCACACTTTAGGGCAAGTGCGGGTCTTGCTCACTCCTCCACTCCGCCCCGTCCACCCACACCTCTTTCTTCCACAAGGGAACGATCTCCTTCAGCCGGTCAAGCGCGTAGCGCAGCGCGTCAAAGGTATCCTGGCGATGGGCAGCCGAGAGGGCGATGACCACGGCGGTCTCCCCCACCTGCAGCCGCCCCACGCGGTGGACGATGGTAACCTCGCGGATCATCGGCCAGCGGGCGCGTATCTCGTCGCCGATCTGTCGCAGCGTCTCCTCCGCCATCTCCGGGTAGGCCTCGTACTCCAGGCAACGCACCTCCCGGCCATCCGTCTCGCCGCGCACCACGCCGACGAACGTGACCACCGCCCCTACGCCTGGGTCCGCCAGCCGGCCGACGCCCTCGTCCCCGGATATTTCCTCTGTCGTGAGTTCGAATAACTCCATTGGCTCCCTTCTGCGTAGATTCGTAGGTTCGTAAATTCGTAGATTCGTGGATTCGTCAATTGGGCTTCACCCGCCACCGACCGGCGGCAGGCAAGCGACCTCGTCGCCGTTGTGCAGTTCGGTCTGCATCCCAACGTACGCCCGGTTCACAGCAACACTGACGAAGCGAGCGTAGGGACGCAAGGCCGGGTACTCCTCCGTCAGCAAATCAATCAACTCCCCCACCGTCGTCCCCGGCGGCACCTCCAACTCAATCTCCCCCACACCCAGCGCCTCCCGTGGAGCCGCAAAAAACCTCACCCTAACCCTAACTCGTCCGTTCTCCATTCTCCATTCTCTCCTCTCTCCTCTCTCCTCTCCACTCTCCACTCTTCCCCCCACTCTTACGCACCAGCCTGATATTCCCAATCCGCATCGTCTTCTCCACCGCCTTCGCCATATCGTAGATGGTCAGGGCGGCGACGCTGACGGCGGTGAGTGCCTCCATCTCCACGCCGGTCTTCCCCCGGCAGCGCGCGGTCGCGGTGATCTCGATGCGTGAGACCTCCTCGTTTATGTAAAATTCCACGTCCACCTTGGTCAGCAGCAGCGGGTGGCAGAGAGGGATGAGGTCGGGGGTGCGCTTGGCGGCCATGATGCCCGCCACCTGCGCCACGGCCAGCACGTCCCCCTTCGGCACCCCCTGCTCGACGATGAGACGCAGCGTCTCCGGGCGCATTGAGACCTCCCCTCTGGCGACAGCCACCCTCTCCGTGTCCGCCTTCCTGCCCACGTCCACCATGCGAACGCGACCTTCTTCGTCTACGTGTGTCAAGTCCATAGCACCTCCCACAATCAGGCCTTTACCATCACCTGGCTGTAATACTTGATTCCCGCTTCAATGTCGCTTCGAGCCACGTCAGGCCAGTAAGCATCGGCAAACGTAAATACAGACATACGCACTCTGCCAAAGCATAAAATTGCTCACGCGTCGGTCGCCGCCTGTACGGATCACCAGGTCAACGTCTGAAAGTCCAGCCGTCCACAAGCGATTATTGATGGTGGCTTCGGAAACTATTTCGGACTGCGCTCGCTCTGCCAGTAACTCGCTGGCAACGTGCACCAGTTCAGCACGTCCGCCATAGTTAAAAGCGAGGTTGAACACCCAGGGGCCGTTGTTCTGTGTAAGCGATACCGCCTCGTCGAGCACCCGCAAAGCCTTGGCCGTCAAGTTGTCTCGACTTCCACTGTGAACAAAGCGGATATCTCTTGCGTGCAACTCTTTCACAAACCGTGGTAGATGTTTCTCCAAAGAGCGCACAATGTACTCAACCTCAGCCTTGGGGCGCTTCCAGTTCTCCGTTGACCAGGCAAAAGCAGAGACGATTTGAACATCCAGGCCATAACAAATCTCCAGCACATCAGGTATGTGCTCGAAACCAGCCTTGTGTCCGGCGCTTCTGGGGAGACCACGTCGTTGCGCCCAGCGCCCATTGCCATCCATAATGAACGCGATGTGTTTCGGGACAGCCATCATTCTGTTCATAAGCCGGTCTCGTCCCACCATGATTTGGCAGACTTGAGAAAAGTCACACCACTCTCAATGACTGAAAGTGCGCCTGCCACCGAATCCTCAGCAGGATAGTACTCTCGCACAGCCTGATAAAACCCTCGAATGGTTTGGCTCAAAGGCGTGTTCGTTGGCAATAGTTCGATGGCCTCTTCTTTGGGTAAGCACCAGACCCCAATGACATCGTCCTGTTGAAGCGTGAGAACCTGGTAGAGTACTGGCCAGACCTTCGTACAGAGCAGGCGAATGCTACGTGCCATACGCACTCCGCCGTGGCCAAGGAGTCTGCCCATTACAAATGTCGGCACAGGATTCAATTCTGCCAGTGCCCCTCGCGCTGACTCTCGTAACTGTTGAGCGGTCGCTTCTGCCACCGGCAATCTGCCCGCGACCAGGTGATACGCGCCCGGAACAGGGCCGACGAAGCCTTCCGGCAATCTGCTCGGCAAAGTGGCGCATTGAACGTACCGGAACGGCGCTGTGTCGATCTTTGACAAGTCTCGATATATGGACAATCCCAATCCGAGAGGAAGTTGCCCTTGCGAGGTGAAAGCCGAATCTTCCATGTACAACTGAAAGTCAATATCACTGCAGCCGGGGATGACCCCACCCTTCACAGCGGAACCATGCACGATCAGCCCGATAAACCACGGCTCTGTGTGCTCCAGGTAGACGGTGGCAACATCGCGGACAATTGGCCTCGCCTCCGGCCTCAGATTGGATACATCCACTTCCACTCTCTAATCTCCAATCTCCAACACCTAACCCCCAATCTCCGACATCACCCTGTTCTCCGGCATCCGGCACTCGTCCAAGTAATGCTGCATTGGCTTGTTCTCAATGCCTTGCAGAAGCAGCGCCTTGACCTGGGCGACGCCCGCCCCCTGGCGCAGAGGTGTGCGCAGGTTTATCTCCTCGTCGGAGAGCAGACAGGGGCGCAATTGGCCGTCGGCGGTGAGGCGCAACCGGTTGCAACGATAGCAGAAGTGCTCGCTGATGGGGGTGATGAAGCCGAGAGTGCCCTTCGCGCCTGGCAAGCGGTAGTAGCGGGCTGGCCCGCCGCCGGTGCTCATCTTCGCCGGTTCCAATTCCCCCAGCGTAGCCTCGATTTTCTGTCGAATCTCCCCCGCCGTCACAACCCTCTCCCGCCACTCCCCGCTCGCCAGCACCCCGTTCCCCACCGGCATCAGTTCGATAAAGCGCACGTTCCACCCCGCTTCCATCGTCTTGCGGGCGAGGTCCACCGCCTCGTCGTCGTTCATCCCCCGGATGACGACTGTGTTGATCTTGATCGGCTCCAGACCCGCCCGCCGGGCCGCCTCCATCCCCGCCAAGACATCCTCCAGCCGGCCCAACCGCGTAATGCGCTGGAAGCGCTCCGGGCGCAGGGTGTCCAGGCTGACGTTGACCCGCTGGAGGCCCGCTTCGGACAGAGCCGTGGCGTAGCGCGACAGGAGGATGCCGTTGGTCGTCATCGCCAGGTCGTCAACGCCGGGGATGCGGGCCAGATTGCGCACCAGATCCACGATGCCCATCCGAACCAGCGGCTCACCACCGGTCAGCCGCACCTTGCTGATACCCAGTTCGGCCGCGGCCCGCACGACTGTCTCAATCTCCTCGTAACGTAAGATTCTCTCGTGCGGTCGCCAGGACACCCCCTCCGGCGGCATGCAGTAGACACAGCGCAGATTGCAGCGGTCGGTCACAGAGATACGCAGGTAACTGATGGGGCGGTTGTAAGCGTCTAAGTGGGCCATGGTGAAGTCCTAAGTCCGACGTTCAACGTCTGAAGTCAGAAGATGTGGACCGCCGAGGCTTTGAAGGCGATGTAGACCTCCAGTCCCTCCCGCAGTTCCATCTCCTCCAGCGACCTCCTGGTGATTATACAAGTGAAGTCTGGCGGGACGCGCACGGTGACGTAGACAACTATCCCCCTGTCCGTGATGTCCACGATGCGGCCACGGAAGGAATTGCGCGCGCTGGAACGGAGCGGCTCCCTGGAAACGACGATCTCCTCCGGCCTGATCGAACCGTGCGCTTGGCCCGCAAGCCCAGTCACCACGGCTATTTCTACTCCGCGCTGCCCCGAGCGTAGTCGAGGGGAGCCTGTCGAAGGAGCCTGCCCTGCCACCGCGAGTACTCCACTGCGAGAGTACTCTCGTGGCAGGCGTGGCGGTGAGTCTGTCGAAGGAGCCTGCCCTGAGCTCGTCGAAGGGTCGAGGCATAGCACCTGGTAGCCGTCCTCTCCGGGGCGGATCTCCCCCCGGAAAATGTTTCTCACCCCCACGAAACGGGCCACGAACTCAGAGCCCGGCCTCCTGAAGATCTCCTCCGGGGAGCCCACCTGCACAACCCGCCCCTCGTTCACGACGGCGATACGATCTCCCAGCGCCACAGCCTCCTCAAAATCGTGGGTGACGTGGACAGTGGTGGTGCCTAGTTCTCGATGCACCCGCGCCAACTCGCGTTGCAACCCCTCCCGCGTCTCCGGGTCGAGCGCGCTCAACGGCTCGTCCAGGAGCAGAAGTCTCGGCTCGACGACCAGCGCCCGCGCCAGCGCCACCCGCTGAGCCTCACCCCCGCTCAACGTCCCCGGCCTGCGGTGGAGTAGGTGATCAATGCCCAGCAGTTGACTGATGGTAGTCACTTGCTCCTCAATGGTCTCGCGAGCCATTCTTCTCAGTTTAAGCCCGAAAGCAATGTTTCCGGCCACGTTCAGGTGCGGGAACAGCATATAGTCCTGGTAGACGAAACCGATACCGCGTCGCTCCGGTGGCGCGTCCGTGACGTCCTCGCCGTCCAGCATGATACGCCCTTTGTCCGGCTGATGCAAGCCCGCGATAGTCTCTAGCAGCACTGTCTTGCCTCCGCCGGTCGGCCCGAGGACGACAAAGTACTCGCCAGCAGCGACGTCGAGGTTTATCTCACGCAGATGAAACTCATCGAGATCCACCCACAGATCTCTAACCTGCACGCTCCACTCTCTACTCTCCATTCTCTATTCTCTATTCTCTATTCTGCCTAGCCGTCAACCGCAACCCCACAAAGGTCACCAGGCAAATCAGAATCATCAACGCCGCCACAGGCCGGGAGTAGTTCAGCCCAAAAGACTCGAACCGCTCGTAGAGCAGCACCGGCGCGACCATCGGATGATAGGCCAGGATGACGACGGCTCCAAACTCGCTCAGCCCCCGCGCCCACATCAGGATCATCCCGGAGAGGATACTGCGCCAGGCCAGCGGGAAGGAGACGCGCCAGAAGGCCCGCCAGGGTGGCGCGCCCAGCGTGCGGGCGACCCGCTCCAGGCGAGGGTCAACCGCCTCGAACCCCTCCCGCGCTGCGTTGACCAGGAACGAGAGGCTGACGAACAACATGGCGGCGACGATGCCCGGCACAGCAGAGACGAACTTGACGCCAAAGAGTCCAAAAACCTGGCCCAGAAACGTGCGTCTTCCGAGAACCATCAACAGCGCGATGCCCGCCGCCGAGTGGGGCACAACGATGGGCACGTCAATGACCCCCTCGACCAGCCACTTGCCGGGAAAATCCACCCGCGCCAGCAGGTAGGCCAGCGGCACGCCGCAGATAAAGGCTAGCACGGTGGCGACGAGGGAAGCGTAAAAGGTCAAGAGTATCGAAGCGCGCACATCCTCGTCCAGGAGCGTCTGCCAGAGGAGGGCCGGGCTGGAGGCCATGATCGTCCGCAGCAGCGGCCAGGCGATGAACAGGATCAGCAGCGAACCGAGAACGACGAACGAGGCGCGCATTTTGTCGGCAAATAAGGCTCTCATATCTCCATCCTACGTGAAACGTGAAGGCGTGATGCGTGAACCCTCCCTCACGTTTCACATTTCACATCGTCATTCGACCAACGTCTGCAACAGTGTTGGAAGGGCATCTTTGCTATCGGCGACAGGCGGCACGATGGGCGGCTGGCCTTGCGCCTCCATGATCGCCTGCCCCTCGGGACCTAAGAGGAACTTTACGAATTCGAGCGCCAGGTCCGGGCTGGGCGCGTTCCTGGGAATGGTCACGCCGTAGACGATAGGCTTGCCCGTCATCGTCATAATCGTCCCCGGCTCCTTGCCGGCGATCTCCGCCGTCGCCTGGCTGTAGAAATCAGCCTGTTCGACCATGCTCAGGTTGATCTCGTCCGGCAATTCGACGAACTTCATGCCGTGCTGCACGGCCACTGAGCGATACTCCCAGGCGTAGTCCATGTCACCCGACTCCAGGAGCGCGATCAACCCCACCGACTTGGGGCGCACGTTCTCCGGCGGGCAGTGCTCCTCCAGTTGCGCGTTCAATCCGGGCACTCCGTAGTGCGCCTCGGCCAGTTGCCAGACCAACAGTGTGCGGTAGCCGCAGGGGTCGGCGTCGGGATCGGAGTGGCCATAGATCACGCCGTCGCGGGTGAGGATTTCGTACCAGTTGTCCCCGTTGATCTCATCGGCATACAACGACTCGTCGGTGTAGGCAATGACCATTGTGTTGCGGGCAAACCGGATGTTCCAATCAGCGAAGTCGGGAATCAGCAACTTGTCAATGACCGTGTAGTCGGCCGACATCACCAGGTCGGCCTCGCGCTCCAACTCGCTGACCTTGCGGGCGGCTGCGTTACTGCCCGATGCCTCGGTCTCAAAAGCCACGCCAGGGTGCTTGGCCTGAAACGCTTCCGTCAGTTCCTTCATCGGCACAGTTAGGCTGCCGGCGTGAAAGATGATCAGTTTGCCCTCCAGGGCTGCTGGCTGCTCAGGAGCAGCCGTGGGTTGCTCAACAGCCGTCGGCGATGTGCAGCCAACCACCATGGCCAGCACAATCATCAGGGCTACAGTCGCCCAGAACATTTTCTTTTTCATCGTGAGTCTCCCTCCTTGTGGAATTTTGTCATTCGTTCATTCGTCCATTCGCTCATTCGTTCATTCGTTCATTCGCTATCTCCTTTCCAA
>JAUWOI010000259.1 GCA_030612185.1 Anaerolineae bacterium | reverse complement strand
AATCTACCAATCTACCAACCTCACCGTCACCCTCGTCTGGCGCGCCGAAGCAGAGACCGATACCTCTTACAACGTCTTCCTCCACCTCACCGGCCCTGATGGCGCGCTGGTCGCCCAATCTGACGGCATCCCTGCCAATTGGACCCGCCCCACCACCGGCTGGCTGCCCGGCGAATACGTCACCGACGTACACGTGCTCACCATCCCGCCCGAAACACCAACGGCCGACTACACCCTCTATGCCGGTCTGTACGTCCCTGGCGGCGAACGGCTCACCACCCCCGACGGCTCCGACGCCATCCATCTGACCACCATCACGGTGCAAGCCCAATGACCAAGTCTCGAATCTCAAATCTCAAATCTCAAACCCTGGGGGTGGGGGTTGCTTATGCGCTGCTCATTGGCCTGATGTCGCTTCCGGTCTCACTCCATCTCTCCCAGCGGCTGCTTGGCAACAGCACCGATAGCTGGATCTTCTACTGGAACAACTGGTGGCTGGAAAAAGCCATCGCTGAAAGACACAATTGGTTCTTCACCCCTTACCTTTTCTATCCTCACGGAGCAAACATGGTCGCCCACTCGCATTCTTTCCTCAACTCGCTATTGGCTCTCCCCCTCAAGCGATTGGTCGAACCCGTGGCGGCCTACAATCTCGTTCTCCTCTTCGGGCTGTGGGTGAGCGCTATCGGGATGTTCTTGCTGGTGCGCGAGATAACTCATCATTCCTCCGCCGCGCTTCTGGCAGGCTTCGTCTTTGCCCTCACACCTTACCATTTGACCCGGGCACTGGCCCATGGCAATCTCGGCTCAATCCACTGGTGGCCCTTTTATGCCCTGTTCCTGCATCGCACACTGCGCAGGCACCGGGCAACTAATGCGCTTTACGCAAGCCTATTCGCTGCACTGACTCTCTGGTCCAGTCTTCACCTGGCTTTACTGCTGGCACTATGGACAGTCGCATATACCGGTTGGCACCTCTTGCGATGGACAGGCCTAAGCGTTGAGCGGGGCCGCTTCTATCTTTGCACCGTCGGTATCGTCGGGTTCATTGGAATTATCACACTGATGCTGACTGCTCCGGTGGTTCTTCCTATTGCCAGAGACTGGCGCGGGATGGCAGATTTAGCAGCGGCTTTTGATGATGGACTGAGCAAACAGACCGATCTCCTCGCGTACCTGATGCCGCCCCCCTATCACCCACTCGCAGGCCCACGTGTGATTTCCTTTTATGAGCGTTCCGGAACTAATTGGAAGTATGTGCCTTACCTGGGCTACACGGCGCTGGGATTGGCCCTGGTTTCGCTCCTCTCGCGGCGGAAAGCAGCCTGGTTCTGGCTTCTCAGCACGGGTTTCTGGATGGTGCTGGCCGCCGGCCCTGTCCTGCGCCTGAATGGCACTCTCTACCCCCACATTCCAATGCCCTACCGCTTCATCGGTCATCTCTTTCCCATCTCTGCGATTCGCGCACCCGACCGCTTCAATTTGCTCGTGGCCTTCTCGCTAGCTGTGTCAGCCGGCCTGGGAGCTGCCTACCTGGCGAGACAACGGCGCTGGCTGCTGGTTCCTCTGGTGTTCCTGGTCTTCGCCGAATACCTATGCATCCCTCTGCCGACGTGGGATATCCCTCCTGCATCTCCCTTCTTCCAGCAAATGGCACAGGAGCAGGCGCTGTACGGCGTGGTGGATTATCCGATGGGATACACCTTCAGCAAGAAATGGCTCTACTACCAGACACTTCACGGCAAGCCAATGGTAGAGGGCCACATCGCCCGCTACACACCAGAAGACTACGTCTTTATCGCCTCAAACCCCCTGCTGCGGGCATTTTACCAGGTAGCCAAGAAGCCGGTTCGCCTCCCGAGAGATATGTTCAGTGGCGCGGCCATCCCCGTCTCGGCGCTGGGTCCGGCGCTGCGCGCGCTGGAAACCTCCGGTGTGCGCTACATCCTGCTCCACAAGCCTTACCTGAAAGACGACAGTGAGGCCCACTTCCGGCGTTTGCTCCCCCTTGTGCCTGTCTACGAGGACTCGGCCGTGGCAGTGTACGACGTCGCTCGCCCGTTGCCTGCTTGCTATGGCGGCTTTCCGATTCCCCTCGCCCCTGACGTAGCCCTGGCCCGGTTCGACGTCCAACACAATGAAGTGGGCACGGAGTGGCAATTGCAGATACTGGCCGTTCTGCTGGCCCCGCGCACGTCCCCGCTCGCTTGCCAGATTCGACTTGTCGGAGAAGATGAAAGTGTGCTAGAGGTGCCGATCACTCTCTTCGAGACACTGCCAGAGGAAGAAGGAAATTGGGCAGCGGGAGACCTGGCGATGCAGGAGGCCATGGTTTCACTCCCTCAAGCGCTGGAGCCCGGGGCGTATCACTGGGCCGCGATCTGCCCAGGAGCGACAGCCTATATCGCGCCGGGAACACTGGAGATGCATCCAGACGGTCATGTCACCTACTTGCGCCGCTCGTTGGATATCCACTACGGTGACATCATTCAGCTTCTAGGATATCAGTGGCGGACAGAAGGAACCGATTTGCAGATGACGATCCTGTGGAAAACGCTGAAGGACCCGCGTGCTGACTACAAGGTTTTCGTCCATCTCCTGAACGCCGACGGAGAGATTGTACGACAACACGACGCCGTACCTTGTAACTGGCAATGCCCCACCAGCCAATGGCATGCCGGGGATCTCGTCCCAGACTGGGCAGTCATCTCCTTGCGGGGATTGCCTCCAGGAGAATACCATCTGGCAGTGGGACTGTACCACCTGGCGACTCAGGAACGCCTGCCAGCGCGAGGGTCGGAGAACGGACTCTACCCCAATGCTCGTTTCATCCTTCCCGACGCCTTGCTGATTTCGGCAGACTGTACTGAGACTAACGCTCCCCTCCCCCACCGAGAATCGTCAAATGGCCGCGATATAGCGACGCAGGGCAAAACGAACGATTACCAACTCGGAGGTAGATAATGCAGGATGCCAAACATCGTCCAAGTGGAGTTTTCCTTGGGGGCATTTGTCGACACCGGGAGGCCATCTTTGTCCTGCTCACCTACATTTTGCTGACAGTGGTGATGACTTGGCCACTCATCGCTCGGCTGGGAACACATCTGGCTGGGGGTGGAGACCTGTGGGCTCACCAATGGACCTTCTGGTGGGTGAAACAGTCTATTATGGAGGGACATAGCCCATTTCACACTGATCTTCTATTCTATCCTCAAGGCGTGCCATTGATCTTCCACAACTTTGCCTGGCTCAACATCGCCATCTGGCTACCCTTGCAAGCAATTGTAGGCAGGGTAATTGCTTACAACTTGATTTTTTTCACCGTCTTCGCTCTGAACGGCTTCACGATGTACTTGCTGGCCCGCGAAGTGACGGGGT
Source organism: Anaerolineae bacterium (assembly GCA_030612185.1). The sequence continues at coordinate 3,120 of JAUWOI010000259.1, read as the reverse complement.
CAAAACCAGCGGCATTTATTGGCGGTTTGATCTATGGTTTCTGGCCGTATACTCTGTCCCACTATGAGCATCCAAACCTGGTTTTTACCTGCTGGGTTCCCTTGGTGCTCCTCTACCTGCGACGCACGTTGCAGAGAGGCCAAAAACGCGATGCGCTTCTGACAGCCTTCTTCCTGTTTCTCACGGGACTGACCCGCTGGCATCTGCTGATTATGGGTGGGGTGATCGTTGGCCTGTATCTAATCTACAGATGTCTGGTAGACAAAGCCTGCTGGACTCGACACACTCTGGGTCTACTGGTGCTGATCGGGCTTGTCACGGGGATACTGCTGATTCCCCTGGCGGCCCCTCTAACTATCGCTCAACTAACCCGGGCCCACCCAGAGGATATTTTCATTGACGAACAGACCACAGCACAGACAGATTTGCTGGCCTATGTGCTGCCCAGCCGCTATCACCCCCTGTGGGGTGATGCGGTCTCCCCGCTTTACGAGAACTTTAACGTCAACCAAACCAATATCGCTTTCCTCGGATATGCGACCATGGCTCTGGTGCTTTGTGGTGTTGTAAGGAACTGGCGACAGGCTCGCTTCTGGATAGCGGCGGCAGTAGTGTACATCGCCCTGGCCCTCGGCCCTCAACTGCGCGTCAACGGCCAACTCTACCCCCAGGTTCCGATGCCCTACCGGCTGGTGGGTGACCTGTTCTTCATACGAGTGCTGCGCAAGCCTGATCGCTTCAACATATTTCTGGGACTCCCGATGGGGATGCTGGCATCCTTGGGTATGAGGGCTCTCTTGCGCCAACGCTCCTTTGGCCGGAGCCCGGCTTTGCTGGTGGGGATCATAGGAACATTGGTTGTAGGCGAATACTGCCCTGTACCCTACCCAACCGAGCCTCCTTTCACCCCGGCCTGGTACAGTCAACTGGCCCAGGAACCCGGCGATTTCGCCATCCTGGATCTGCCGACACACGGTCACACCTTTGACAAACACTACATGTTCTACCAAACAACTCACGACAAACCCCTGGTCGAGGGGAAGACAGCCCGTCCTCCTCGGGAGGCCCTTGCCTTCATAAACAGCATCCCTTTCCTGAAATACGTGCGCCAGCACAACGTTATGGACCCGACTCTGGTGGACGTGTCCCACCAATTGCGACCACTGGCCGAAGCGGATATTCGCTACATCGTCCTCCACAAGAAATTCGCCGGTCCGAATCAATTGGCTGCCTGGCAGGATTGGCTGACCTTTGACCCGTATCACGACGACGCGGACGTGGTCGTCTACCGCACCGACCCGTATCCGGGACGTGATTTCGTCCTGGCTCACGATATGACGGATGAAATCGGTCTCATCCGAGCCACCTTCACACCCACCAGGACCACTCAGGCTGGCCTGATCCAGGCGGATGTCCGTTGGGGAAGTACTGCTGCGCCCGGCCGGGATTACGACGTGTGTCTGAGTCTAGTCAACACTGCCGACAGGGTAGCCCAATCGTACTGCGAGCCGCTCTCTCCAACGTGGCCTACATCCCGCTGGGAGGCAGGTGAGGTGGTGCGCGCTGCCTATGCCCTGCAAGTGAACCCCTTTCTGGAGCCAGGAACGTATTCGCTGATGTTGACTCTGAGGGATAGCGCTACTGAGATAGGGACGGGACACCCGTTCGTCCTGGGTTCGTTACGGATAGAACCGCTACCTCGCGTTTTTGTCGAACCAAGACCGGCGCATCCACTGCACGTGCTCTGGGGGGACGTCATTCTTCTCCGAGGCTATGATCTGCAACTCTCCTCCAAGGCGCTGGAATTGACCCTCTACTGGCAGGCTGTGCGCCGGATGGATCGAGACTATAAAGTCTTCGTACACCTATCCTCCCTGGACGACGGTGCAATCGTGGCCCAGTATGATGGCATGCCACGTGACTGGACGTATCCGACGTCCTGGTGGGACAAAGACGAAATCATCACTGACACAATTACTTTGGACACCAGCGGATTGAGCCCAGGACACTACGAGGTGGCCGTCGGAATGTACAATCCTGACACCCTGGAACGCTTGCCGGTGGTAGATCAGGCCGGCACAGCGCTACCCGAACAGAAACTCGTACTGCCTGCCATTACGGTAGAAGCCCAATGATCAAACCCCAAGCCCCAAACCCCAAATCCCAAATTTGTTCATCGTTCATTGTTCATTGTTCATTGCTCATGGCCTTCGCCCTGCGCCTCTACCGCCTGAGTGGACAGAGTATCTGGGTGGACGAAGGGATCAGCCTGCATCTGGCCAACTCCAGCCTGATCGAGATCGTCGCCAACCGGGCGGCCAACATCCACCCTCCCCTTTACTTCTTTCTGCTCAAAGGGTGGGTAACGCTGGCGGGCAGCAACATATTCAGCGCCCGCTTCCTCTCGGCGATGGTTGGCCTCTTGCAGGTGGCGGCTGTCTATGCAATCGCCCGTCGCTGGCTGGGCCGGCCCACCGCCCGGGTCGCTGTCTTGCTCACCGCCCTCTCCCCCCTCTCTGTAGTCTACGCCCAGGAGATCCGCGTCTACGCCCTGCTCCCCCTGGTCTACCTGGCCCTGCTGGCCATCACGCACGAACTGACCCAGAAGCCCGGCCCTCACCGCCGCGCCACGTGGCTGCTCCTGGGCACCATCGAGGCGATCGGTCTCTATCTGCACTACATGGTCCTTTTCGTCGTGGCCTACGCGGGAGGCTGGTCACTCCTGACTTTTTGGAGAGAGCGGCGGTGGACTGACCTGCGCCGCTGGTGGATCACGCAACTCATGGTGGGCCTCGCCAGCCTGCCCTGGCTGATCGCAGTCCTCACCCACTGGCCAGACGTTCAAGCCCGGATTCAGAGAGGCCAGGGGCTCACAGAATCTGTCCCCGTGGATTACCTGTTGAGCCAGGTCTGGGTCTTTCATCTGACAGGTCTCGTTGGCGCCGTAGGCCGCCCCGAAATGCGGCTCTTGGCCAGCCTCACCCTCTTGCTCCTGGCCGTGTCGCTGCTCCTCCGGCTCATCCGACCAGCCACCCGCCGATCTGTTGCTCGACTGATGGCCCACTGGCTGATCCCGCTGGGCTCCGCGCTCCTCGTCTGGGTCGTGCGTTCCTTCTCCCA
>JAUWOI010000043.1 GCA_030612185.1 Anaerolineae bacterium | reverse complement strand
AGGTGAAAAATCTGACCAGCCCACGTGCCCAGGCGACTATGCCAGCCGCCGCCAGCACATCCAGCGCCAGCAGTGCCGGGAGGACGTAGCGGGGCATCTTCTTGGCCCCCAGGCACATCCCGGCCAGGAAGAAGACGGCGTAGGCCAGAAGCAAGAGGGCATCCACCCCGGTTTCCGAGAGGCGCCTGCGGCGTAGCAGATGAGCCGCCCCCAGCACCGCCGCCACGACCAGGAAGGTCAGTTCCACTTCACCGGTGTGGAACAGCAGCGCCACTACGTAGAAGAGCGAGCCAGGGTCCTCCCATAGCATCTGCCCCAGGAAGAAGGTCGGTGTGTCGTGGGCGGCGCTGACGTGATGGGTCAGGCCCCACTTCACCGCCGCCAGCCCCCGTCCTGGCTCCACCCACATCACCGGCCAGAGGGCCACGTAGACCAGGGCAGCGACGAGGAGCCAGAGGAGGAGATTGGAGATTAGAGATTGGAGATTGGAGATTAGAGATTGGAGATTAGAGATTGGAGATTGCAGATTGCGTGTTGCGTTTGCCAGGAGGACGAGGGTGGTGAAGGGGAGAAGGAAGAGGGCCGTGGTCTTGACCAGGAGGGCGAGCCCGCCCAGCGCACCTGAGAGGAGCAGCCAGCGGGCGCGGTGCTCGCGGCGATGGAGGAGCAATGCCAGAGCAGAGAGGAGCATCAGCGTCGCCATCCAGGCGTCCAGGTGGAGGACCTTGGACTGGGCCAGGTAGTAGGGGCTGAGGGCCAGCAGAATGGCGGCGACGGCGGCTGTCGCTTCGCCGAAGAGACGGCGCAGCAGGAGGTAAATGCCGAGGATGCCCAGAGCGATCAGCAATGCCAGTGGCATCAGAGCAGCGGCGATCTCCGCCACAGGCACAGGCCCGAAGAAGTGGATGGGCTCGAAATCAGGGGGGACGGAGTGGGCAGCCGGAGTGGTGCCGGAGATAGTCCAATAGATCTTCAGGCCAATCCCCGCCGGCCACATCAGCGCCACGCCAGGATGCTCCGAGTAGACGGTGTCCGCCCAGTTCCCCGTCAGCACCGCCTCGATGAAGTGAGCCGAGCGCAGGTACCAGACCAGCGGCCGGGAGACGGGCTGGATGGCGCGAGGGAGGAAGGAGAGGAGGAAGAGAAGAATGGAGAATAGAGAATGCAGAATGGAGAATTGCGAATTGCGAATTGCGAAGCGGTTCACCGGATGGTTTCCCCTGGCAACATCAATCGGCCTCTGGCGGTACGTCTACTTCACCCAACAGTAAGACCTGGCCTGCAGATTGTCTCAATTGGCCGGTGCTTGATGCAGTCAACACCTCGCCTGACCTGGGCTCGTACACTACAATTGTCAGTTGGTATCGTCCATCCGGCACCCCGCTCAGGTCACACGATATGGTATCGCTGACCACTTCCCCGATGTCCCACCAGGTTGTCGGGTAACTCCATTCGCGTGGCGCCGCATCGTTTTGCCAGACCACCGCGCCGCTTGAGGGGTCCACCAGACGGGTGGACATCACATAGTCCTGTTCCATCAGGCGGGCAGCCCGCCAGTAGAACACAAAATCCAGATGGTCGTCACGGCAGCCAACGTCGTACCCCAGCACACATAAACGGTCACCAAAGCACCCCTCGGTGCGGAACTCGGGCGCGGGCAGTTCATACGTTCGCGCCACCGGTTCTACTTCTAGCGTCGCCACCACGGCGGGATCGCCGATTGGCTCGCCCGTCAGCAGATCCGCCGCGCCAACCCGCACGCCATATTCGCCGGGGGGAAGAAACGCGTCTACTCGCAGGCGGTAGCGCCCGATCACGGTAGTATCTGAGGGCCACTGAGAACTCGGCCAATCTGGGTAAAGCGCCATCCGTTCGACCTGCGCCACGTTTCCGGCTTGATCTACGAATGCAACCTCAATCGCCAGATCACGCCCAGGCGGATCTGCCGCCCCCCAGTAGACCTCAAGCCCCATAAATGTCCCCTGGAGCACCTCGTCCACCGGGCTCACGCGCACTCGCAGCAGTCCCAGGGCGGGTGTGAGCGCATACGCGAACGAGTAATCGCGCCCCATCTCCAGGTCGGTGTGGTAAGCCACGAGATACTCGTCCTCATACGCTGGAGTCAGTGGGAGGGCAGCCTTCCATTGCTCGACCAAGCCGGGGTCCACCTGGTCCTTGTGCAGCACCAGGTAGCGGATGTCTGCTTCTGCCAGCCGGTCGAACTGGCGTGAGATGTCCGTGATCTCCGAGTCAATAGCCCCCAGCGTGCACAGCGACCAGATCAGTTCGTGCTCTTCCATAAAACGGGTCGCCTCGCGTGGCGTGCGCGAGACGTGCCCGCCGATGGTCTTTTTGCCGTGGATGGTCTGGTAGTACATGTAGTACTTGGCCGTCTGGCGGGTCGAAGGGAGCGGGGCGATGGCAAAATCGCCCGGCTCTAGCGCCAGTTGCTCGTAAAACGGCGAAACCGCTGGTGGGACCGTTGGGAATGGCCAATGGCTATAGTCCAGAACGAGCAACAGTATAACGCCCGTGGCCCACAGCACACGCCACCGCGACCGCGGCAGCCAGTTCTGGACGACAACCCAGCCATATCCGGCCGCCCCCGCCAGGCCAAACGTGACGAGCAACTGGAAACGCAGCGGGTGACGCAAGAGCGGGATGAACACCGACGACCAGGGCAAGGTGATTGTTTCGATTGTCTCCCCGTGAATCGCCGGGTGCGGCCCGATGGCGATCAGGAGAAAGAGCACAGCACTCCCGCACCACATCCGCGCTTCCCGCCCCCCCTTCCACACGCCGATACCTGCCAACAACACCGCCACCAGGCCCAGGTAGCCGCTACCCTTGATCGGCTCAATCCATGGTGGGAGTACCAGGTTGCGCAGGTCCATAGGACGCCCAGCATCCAGGTCTACCTGCATATACGATCGTGAGACGGTCAGTTGCTCACGGATCAATGGTATGAGGAAGGGTAATATGAAGAGCCCGGCTACCAGGGCAAACGCCGCCAGTCCGCTTACTTTCTTCCAAAACGAGGAACGACGCTCAAAAGCAAGGTAGTATATCGCGAACACCACCAGCCACAAAGAATAGAAGGTCATCAAGTGCCAACTCGTCAACCCGTTTAGAAGAAAGAACAGGGCGGACAGGCCCAAGTGCCACCACTTGCGTTCACGCAGCCAGCGGAAAAGAAACAGCAGCGAGAATGGCATCCATTGGATAGACATCACTACAGGATGGATGCTCTCGAATATGTGATACGGGTTAAAGGCGAACACAATGCCTGACACGATACCGGCTACCGTTGATCCTGTCAGATACTCGATCAGCAGGTACATGCCAAAAGCCGACAGGAGGTAGGACAGCAGAATGGTCATGTTGTAGGCCGCGGGCTGGCCGATCCAGGGTTGCAAGGCCAGGGAAACTGCGGTGTTGGTGTGACTAAACGAGTGAAAGACCAGGCTGACGCCGTCGGGATAGAACAGATAGTCTGTGTAGTACAGCGACTCGCCCGGCGTGGTGAGCACGTGATGGGTCCACCAATCCACCCAGGGGTTGATGTAGTCGTCAATGTCCCCCCCGGCCAGTACCTGGTTCATACGCAGCGGCAGCGGATAGGTGATGGCCAGAGTCAGCACCGCGAACAACCCCAGCACGGCCAGATGTCTACCCTGCCCCCGCCAGAATTCACGCATCAGTCTCGTCACCGTTGCACTTCCGCTACCCCCAGTGGGATCGCGTCGGCGGGGAGCCGCGCTCCATGCTCATCGAAGGTCGGCAGCCGTTCCCCGGTCTCCAACAGGTACATTCCCACCAACAGTGGATGCTCACCCAGAGGCAAGTCGGAGGGGACGAGAATAACGTGATGATCAACTACGATCTCACCCACGTCCCAGAAAGAAGTCGGATAGGTGTCGCGCTGGGGTTGGCTATCATCCTGAGCGTAAGGCAATCCAGCAGAATCAGTGAGATGAACGAAGACGGTGTAGTCGGCTGGCACAGGGATCTGGGCCGTCCAGTAGAGAGTAATGCTGATGGCCTGGCCGGGTGCGACTTGCCGCTCGCTCACGCCATAGCCCAGGAGAGTGGCCTGCCCGCCCAGATCGGCGTCCACGCGATTGGGTATCTCAACAACCGGGTACTCATCGGGCACGACCTTGACCCTCTCCACCAGCGTCAGTTCTATCGGCGTACTATTGGCACTGTAGGCCGGCAACCGCTCGCCCGTCTCAGGTTCGTACCACCCAATCTCGACGTCATAGACAGCCGGGGCAGTGGCCCACTCCTCCACCGGCACACGGACGATGTCGCAGAAGGCATCGCCAGGCGTCCATTGGCTGGTCGGGAAGCGGCCCAAGCCAGGGTAGGTATCACGGGCACCCACAATGCTCTCTTGAGGACCAAGAAAATGGACAAAGAAGGCATAGTCTTCAGCAAGAGGTCCAATCGCCTCCCAGCACAACGTGATGGCGACCTCTTCGCCAGGGCGCACTCGATTACGCTCCAAATCATGACCCACCAGGCGAATATCATCAGCGAAGTACACGTCAGCGGGGCGGACGCCGTCGGCGATCTCCCCAGGCGTCAGAAGTGACGGTTGGGCATAAGCGGGGGCTACATAGTTGACCAGGGCTATGGCAGCCAGCACCGCCATGAATGCCGTCACACCCACGGCCAACAGAGGAACCCAGTGCTGGGGTAGATACTGGGCTAGACCAAGGAAAAGGAGCCCGCCCAGGGCAGCCAGCGCCGGAAAGAGAAAGCGTCCCATGGCGGCCATAGGGCAGATCCGCATGTAATTGAAGGTCGCGATCAGAAAGAGTCCAATAGCGACAACCAGAATGAACATACAGAACCTTGTCTCTCTGTCGAACCAGCGAGGGGGGCGGACCGCCAATCTCGCCAAGCCTATCGCTGCTAGTGCAGCAAATAGTCCTAGACCATCATAGATGAAGTCGCTGAGAGGTATCTGCCCGTAGCCGAAACGACCCCAGAAGGAGGTCCACAGGTAGGGGAACTCGCCAATTATGTGCAGGATGTCCTCATCTGGCAGGCGTTGTCCCCAAATCTTCAGCATAAGTTGAACCCCGGTCAGTTCACCATACAGCACCAGGTTGCGGACGAACCACCATCCCGAGAGCAGCGCAGCGATTACGACGATGAGCGTCATTCCCCATAGAGCCTGTTTCCACTCACGGCGGAACCAGCCAGTCAGGCCATACGCCAGGCCCAACAGGGGAATCAGAAGCAACCCGCTAACCTTAGTGAGCGATGCCAGGCCGGCGATCAGGCCTGCCAATAAGGACTCGCGTATGTTTATGCCACGACGGATCACACGCAGCGAAAGCCACAGCGCGAGGGCGCCCCACACCACGACCAGGTTGTCGTTGTTGATCGCGCTGCTCAAGTAGAGGAACATGGGATTAAGAACTGCCAGTGCAGACGCTCCAAAGACGTAGGCCGGCAAGCCTGGAAAGAACTCACTTAACACCTGCCAGACCACGTAGGCCGTCAAGGCTCCCAAAAACGTGGAGAACAAGCGCAGAAGACGGACAGCCAGGCAGCGGTCGCGACAAGGGACGCCTTCGGCGCCGGTGTGAAGGTAAAGGCGCTTATTGTCCGTGCCGACCCGCTCGGCACGATAGCCCCAGTAGCGGTTCAGTTTGGGAGGGGCGTCTGAATCGTCTACCCAGAGAGTTAATAGTGCCCCCAGGGCGTAGTAAAGCGGCGGCTGGTGCGCTTCGGACTTGGGTGCGCCCAGTGACTGCACCGGCAGTTGCCGCGTCTCAATCAAATCACGGACGAAACGGTAGTGGTGCCACTCATCGGGAGCCTCGAAGGGCGGGTTGACGAAGCTAAAGGCTAGGCTCAAGACCAGATAGAGAGCCAAAAGAACGATCAACGGCCAACAGCGGCAGTTCGAAGGGTAACGTTCTGTCATTATTATACGGGTGCTCCACCTGGCGGCGTGACGCTCAGGATGAACAGAGGGAACCAACTTCTGTCGGCCAGAACGACAACGAGTTGACGCTTCCACAACAGGGGATGAATGCTTACAACGCTGGATCCGTTACTAAGTAGGTTCACAAAAATTCCTCTCACTTCTACGTGAGCACTACATCTGGCTCAAATGCCGGATACCAGCTCGTTTTTCCCACATATGGGGGGTAATCATCAGGGCATCGCTCCTTCGTGAGCCGAGAAAAAGTGAAAAGAACTTATGTGGACTTACTTAGGCAAGGGAAGGGTGCCCGGCGCCGATCAAGGGCGACTGGTACCCGAAAGCGATCAGCCTGCAGGAGTGCTAGTATTCTCTGGCAACCAGGGACAGGTAGACACGGCGCACGTCCATAACCAAGGCGAAATCACCAAAGAAGCCCGTCGTCGCCACCAGCCGTTCGGTTATTGTGTAAAGTGCCGAATCCACTGGTGCCCAGTAACCAGCGATGCCTGGGACCCACCGATGCAACTTCAGCTTGTCCTCGAAAGGCGGCAAATGGAGCACATCGACAAAACAGTCATAATCATAGGAGATGGTGATAGTATAGGTGCCGCTGATCTCATTGATCGGTTGGCCACCAGTGAGCGACTGAGCGCTCAGGTTGAATCCCTGGTAGGTAAAGACGCCTTCCAGACTGCTGTGAGGCAGGGTCAGCCAGGGGGTGTGGGTAATGACCAATCCATTGCTGATGACATCACCCCCGACAGTGTCGGTATACACCGCGACCCGAACCGTACCATCCACAGAGACCAGCGTGCCGCCACTGCCAGTGATTGGCGCAGTTGCCGCCGGCGGAATGATGTTCACCGGTTTGCGCAGTGTGTTAGTGGCGCCGTCCGTGTCTTTCACGTAGAGAGTAGGCCAATAGCGCCCCTGGTGAGTGTAGGTATGAGTGTCAGTCTTGACGGTCGTATAAGCGGTGTCGGAGACACCGTCCCCCTCAAAGTCCCACTTGACCTGGAGCACCGAGGTGCTGTCTTGATCGTCAGTGCTACCGGAAGCATCAAAATCAAACTGGGCCCAGGTCGGCTGAGTGAAAGTGAAAGCGGGTGTGGGTGGAGCGTTGAGTTGGATATCTTGGGTAACTTCGGAGGTGAGTCCATCCGTATCGCGCACGACCAAGCGGACGGTTTGCACAGCAGTGCCAGTCGCAAAGCTATGCGTGGTGGTCTTGGTCGTCGAGTAGGCGGTATCACACGCACCATTGTTGTCCCAGTCCCAACAGACCTCCAGGGACGAGGCGTAATCCTCGGTATCGGTGCTGCCCGAAGCATCAAAGGTGTACACAGTCCCCGGTGGCTGCATAACAGTGGGGTCCGGTGTGACGGAGAAGGTAGCGGTGGGCGGCGTAGTGATGCCGACGAGGGATGCTTCGGTGGTGCGCCAGCTGCGATAGTCCACGCCGTTGGTCACCCAAGAGCCGCTGCCGCCGCTGCTCCCCAAGCCACAGGCATCGCCGGCACCCGATCCATCGTAGGGTCCGTTCGCCGCACCCCACCAGTTGTTCTGGGCATTGATGCAAACACTCTCATCCATGTCGTTCCTGATGGTAGTGTAGGGAATAGTAGAATCGAGATTGGAGTCGGCAACGGTGATCGTGGCCGGAACAGTCCTTGTGCGTAGGAAAATGGCGTGGCTATCTCCCGCCTCAAATGTACTGCCTGTGACCGTGAGATTGACACCGCTGTCGGCTATTATGGGATAGCGGCCGTTGTCGTAGAAGCGCGTACCAGCGATCGTCACGCTGAGCGGAGTACCTGTGGCGACGATGCCCTGCTGCTTGCTGGCACGAACCGTGCAGTTGTTGAGCACGTGGGTACCCGGCCCATCAAAGTGGAGTATGGTATCATCGCTACTTGCTCCTGCCCCACCGTAGGCAAAGTCAACGTAGCGAAAGTAAGAGGTTGTGTTCTCGTGAAACCAGATCTTGCGCCATCGGGGACCCGCCTGTGTGACGGGATCCTTGTAGCGGTCAATGGTAATGTGCTGGGTAGGGGTGCCCCTGGCAACGATTGACCCGCCTTCGCGTACGTGGATGTAGAGCTTCTCAGCAATCCACACCTCCACACCGGGCTCAATGGTCAGTGTGACTCCAGTCTCAATTTCAATGATTTTCGTGACGTGGTAAGGACTATTGGCTAGTGTCCAGGTCGTATCGGTCGTGATGTTTGAGTCAATGATGGTCTCGGTTGGCGCCGCCGGTCGCGCTTGGGAGACAGCCCAACTAGACGTCGCCAGGGAGGTGCTTACAACACAGATGGTCAGCAGTAGAACAACGAGTCTCTTTGATACGGATGTGAAGCGATGCAACATAGTACCTCCAGATTAGGTTAGAGTACGGCACAAGCCGCTAACCGCGCTATTGTACATGACTTTGCTAGATGCGCAAGCCCCGACCGCCACTCTTGCCGGTCCGCCAGTCGTGCAAACCGACGATCAGGCGCTAGTGCCGGGAACCGTTACACCCCACTAGGGCAAGAGCGGGATCTCCACGGCGTCGCCTTCCGGCGAGACCAGTTCCCCAACGATCGACAAACGACGCCCCGTATCCGCATCGTAGAGCCCAACTCTAAGCGTGGCCCCATCCAATTGGCGAACGTCGAGCGGGATCACCTGGCTATCTACGACGATCTTCCCCGGTTCCCAACAGGTGGTGGGCCAGGTGTCTTGGGCCGGGTGACCGTCGCGCTGTCCCACCAATTGACCATCCATCATCACATGGCGAAAAACTGTCCAGGGCCAACTGATGGGGGTGCCGGTTCGCCAGTAGAGCGTCAGGCTAACGGCAGGTGAGAACCCAGGCGGTGCCTCGACCTGGTAGCCCACCAACTCGATCCCGTCGTCGAACCGGGTCGACATGGGCCGTGCCTGATCCGGTAGCGCCGTTACCGTCGGCGACAGGCGGGCACGATCCTTGTAGCGCGTGTGGATGACCCTGAGACTCACTGCCGCTGCGAATAACTGCAACCCGAGCAGGCTGACCACAGCGAATACTGCCCACAGTTGCCGTCGATCGTTCACCCGGTCTTCCGCCTGGACATAGAACTGGGACAAAGCCTGCACACTGACCAGCAACGCCCAGGGGATCAGGAACAGCCAGACCCTGGCGACCTCGCCCCGCGAGGTGCCCGACAGGTCAATCACCAGCAATCCTAGAACAAAGGCCAGCGGAAATAGATGGATAGGCTTCCCTGAACGGTCACGCAGCGCTCGCCACAGCTCCACGGCCAGAAGCCAGATCAGTGGTATGCCCAAAAAGATCAGGAAATCGTACAGGTGATAGAAGACCCACAACCAGTATGAGCGATCCATTTTCAGATGGAACGACATCGCCACTCGCCAGACGTCCAGGACGGTGATGCCCCAAAAGAGCCAATAGATGACCCAGACACCGGTCAGGCCCGCGGCAAAGGTTATCCCCTCCAGCGCCAAACGTTTTAGATTGAGTGGACGGTGAACGGCATGCCAGAACAGCCCATAGAGTCCCAATATCGCCAGCCCGATGATCACACCCAGATTGAAGAATGTCCCGAGCGAGATCGCCAACCCCGCCGCCAGGATTAAGGTCAGTCGGCGCTTCCTCAGCCCCCGAACGAACCAAAGAAGTCCCAGTGTGGTAAACAGGGGGATGAACTGATCCCACATCGTCGCAAACAGGCCAACCGACAGGGTCAACGGGTACATCACCACGGCGATCAAGGCCAACTTCTGATCCAGAACGTAGCGGCCCAACCGGTAGAGTGGTAACACAGTCAGACCAGCCAGGCCGGGCAATGCCATCGAAGCCCAGGCACTGGCAACCTGGGGGTCGTTCAGGTATTGCAGCCACATGTTGTTGCATTGGAAGCCCCGCAGAGGCAAGGCGATCTGTCGGGCTAGGTCGGGCACCAACGCGAAGGTTTGACGCGCCAGCCAAAACATCAGCGGAATGCCCGGCGGGTGTCGCTTGGGGTGGATGGGGAAATCGGGCATGAGGGCTGGAAAGTGGCGCAGGTACTCGTTGATGTCCTCTACCTCGACGACGGCGCTGAAGTAGCCGCCGCTGTGCAGCGACACCGTGCGGTCAAATAATTCACGCAAGACGTTGGGATGACGTAGGTAAATGATGGCGACTTGGATGAGCGGCGTACCGATGAGCGCCCAGACGACAACAGCCCCGGCCCAATAATGCCGCTGGTCATCGGAGCGAGTGCCCGCCTGCCTCACCAGCAAAAAGGCGACAGCCAGGTAAACGACGAATGCCAGTCCGCTGGTGGCGACTCGTCCAAGGTCGGAAACCCACTCGTAGGGCCAGCGCCATTCGAGCGGGCCGCGCAGTGCTGGCACTGTGTCGGCGATCAGCAAGAGTGACCAGGTCAACGTGACTGCAATCAGACCGATCAGCCAGGCATAATGACGCAAAGTCCCAATGGTGGAGTTCATCGGAGCAGGATTGTAATTCATAAGAGCGATTAGGGCAAGGTAACTGCCCGGTAGACAATCAGCCGCTCGTCAGCGTAATGGTGGGCATAGGCAGGTGCTTGGTCAAGATAGGCCAACACTGCCTCCAGTTGCTCCTCCTGCAAGCGGTCCAGGTGGACGACGACGTAGCGCACGCCAGCATCGGCCAGCGCCGCCAGTTCCGCCGCCGGGTCGCCGGTGGGGTTGGGTTGCTGTCCCTGCCACATCGCCCGCAGCAGACCGTTGGACTCAATGAAGTCATAAGCCCCCTCCGGTGGGCGTGAGACGTGACCGGTGACGGTCGGGCGGCCGTGTATGGTCTGATAGTACATGTAGAGTTTGGATAGATCGTTGGTGATGGGCAGGTCCACGATAGCGAAGTCGCCGGGTTCGGCGGTTAGTTGGTGGTAGAAACCGGGAATGTCCGGCCGCGTGGTGGGAAAGGGCCAGGCCCAGTACTCCAACAGTACCAGCGCACTCAGAATGACGGCTGTGATACCCGCACGGCGCGCAGGAAGCCGGCACAGGAGATCGCGCACCGCTGCGCCCGCCACCAGCGCCAGGCAAAGCCCCACCAGGATGTTGAATCTCTCCGGGTTGCGCAGTGAGTGCACAGGCAGAGTCCATCCAATCAGCCGGTAGGGCAGCAGTATCTGGGGATAGGGCACGCCGTTGATGCGCGGGAACGGCCCCAGAGCCAGCAACCCAAACACCAGCAGGCCCCAAAACCAGAACCGGTTCCGGCGTGCACCAGTACGCCACCGTAGCAGCCCGTAGCCGGCCAGGGCCAGGGGTACATAGCCCAGGGCGACGGCGTGGTCCTTGTTGCGTAGGAAGTGCTGATGGACCGGCGAGGCGAGGCGGCCCCACAGCGGGTGGTAGAGATTGGGGATGACATAAGCGATCAGGTCGGTCTGCGTCTCTCCCTCCTTGCCCAGGTAGGGGTCCTGCCCTGCCGGGTTTACGAATTGTTCCCAGGCCAGAGGCGCGAGGAAAGGACCGGTGAGCAAGCCCACCGTGACTACCATCACCACCAGTGCTGGCCAACTCGTTCCTGCCCACTCGCGGCGCTCCGTCAGCCAGGCGTAGAAGAGCCAGAGACCGGCCAGCATCCCGCTCAGCGTCAGCAGGTGCCAGCCGGAGAGCCCGGCACAGGCGAAGAAGAGCCCAGCCAGGAGGCCGTCTAGCGCCCGTCCACGGCGCGTCGCCCGCATCAGGAAAAGCAACGCGAAGGGGATCCATTGCACGCTGAGCAGGTTGAGGTGGTTGCGCTGCGCGAAGTGATAGGGATAGAAGGCGTAGACCAGGCCGGCGACGAAGGCCGCCCGCCGGTCGCCGGTCACCTCGCGGGCCAGCAGGTAGACCCCGAACCCGGCCAACGGCCAACTCCACCAGATGGTGAAGTTGTAAGCCGCCACATTGCCAACGATGGCACGCAGCAGCCCCCAGACGAAGGTATTCAGCCAGGAGAAACTAAGAAAGTAGAGGCCGACGCCCTGGGGATAGAAGATCATACTGGTGTGATAGGGCGATTGGCCCTGGCTCAGGGCGCGGGTGATCCACCAGTTGCCCCACTGGAAGACGTACATATCGAAGCCATCGCCAGCCAACTGGTCGCCAAAGTGGGCTATGAGTGGCCAGGCATAAGCCAGCGCCAGGAGGGTATAGGCCAACAGAGCCAGGAGATCCGGCCAGCGCTCGCGAGCCTTCCCTATCACGGTGCAATCCTCACGTTCCCCAACTCCACCACGCCGACCTGAGCACCCGGCACGTCCGTCAGCACCGGCACCCGCTCCAGACTGGGCCAGAGGTAGACACCGACCAGGAGACGGTAGTCACCGGCCGGTAAGTCGCCAGGGAGGTCAATTGTCACCGGGTAGCCGAAGGTGGTTCCCGGAAGCCAGGCAGAAGGAGGTAGGAGCTGTCCTGCCGGCGGCGCGTCGTGCTGCGCCACCAGCGCCCCGTCTGGGGACAACAGGTGCACAAAGACGACATACTGATCATTCACTTCGACCGTCGCCTCCCAGGCCAGCGTCACGGTCAGCACCCCGCCGGGGTGCAACGATGTCGCGTCCAGCCCCCAGCCGCGCAGCCGCATCTGGTCGCCGAAGTTGACGTCGAGTACCGCGCCGGAAGGCAGGTCATCCTGCAGGGCAAAGGACACGTGGTCGAAGACGAAGGTGCGACAGGTCGTGGGCGCGTCATCAGGGTCACAAGGGATCGGGCTACCACCCGCAGGCGGCGCAAGCAGCGCTTCGCCCCAACAGTGCGGGTCGTCCAGCACCCGGGGGTAGCCCCCCGGCGCGTGGAAGCGAAAGACGTTCATCCCTTGCGTGAGTGTGAAGGGGCGCGTGGTGTACGTGGTGCGTTCGCCGACAACGAAGGAATCCAGTAGCCGTTCCCCCAGGTACACCTCCAGCAGGGGAAACTCCAGGTGGGAATCTACGGTGAAACGGAGGCTGCCCGCCTCCTCGCAGGTGGAATAGACGTACAGTTGGCCGTCGTTGCACATCCAACGCCGCCAGAGGTCCCTATCCTGCTCAGGCGGATGCCAGCCCTGGCGGCCGAACGCGTAAAGGCGGGGGTGCTCCGGCGCGGGCGCGTCGCCGGGGACAGGGAAAGCGGCCAGCGTCTCATCTTCCACGACTGCCGGCCCCAGCAATTCCTCGATGAAGGGCCGGTAGCGGGTCTCGTCGGCCGCTTCCAGCCGGTGGAGCAGCACCCAGTCCACATCGAAGTGGTGCAGCCAGGCCCGGCGCTGGGCCACGGTGGGACGCGGAATCACGTCTGGCGCGGGGTCGGCTACGACTAGCCCCTCGATTGTCTCCCACCAGGGCAAGGTTTCCGGCAGCGTGCGAAGCACCTCGCCGCCGACGATGGGCCGGCCGGTGGCCGTCTGGAAGTACAGAGCGCGGTGATTGACGCGGCGGCGGCTCATCGGCAGGTGGAGCAACGCGCCATCGCCAGGCTGGTCGGCGATGTGTTGAATGACCGGCGGGATGATGGCGTCACCCGTGGGAAAAGGCCACATCGGCAGGTACTCGAAGAGGATGATGGCGACAGCAACCAGGGCGAGCAAGCCAATTCTCCGGGAGATGGCACGGTCAGAGACCTGCCACAGCGGGGCGAGGCGGGACAGGAGATCCGCCAGGCCGTAAGCGGCCAGTATCCCCAGGCCGAGCATCCCCGTACCGTTGAGCCGCCCGGGGGTACGGCCCCAGTCGAAAAAGGGCAATTGTCGCACGAGCGCGTAGGGTAGCAGCACGTGAGCACGATAGCCATCGGCCGCGTACTCGACCGGCTTTCCGCCCACAATGAGGATCGGCCCTAGCGAGAGCAAGGCAGCACCTACCGTCAGCGCAATCCACGGCCAGGGCGATGTCCTGAGTCCGTCGAAGGGGCGTGGCCGGGTGCGCAGCACACCCCACAGCGCCAGCAGCACGGCCACCAGCCCGGGGTAGGCCAGCGCTGCCCGCAGCGCCTCCTGGTTTGTGAACACGCGGTGGGCGAACGAGGGTACAATCCCCAAAGGAGCCAGGACGGGATGGTAGGGGGACGGCGTGAAGAAGGCCAGGAGGTCGGTGGAGTGGCCCACTATACCTGGAGTTGCAAGGTAGCCTAGCCCTCCCCGAAGACGTCCCAGGATCAGTGGTAACAGGAACGGCAGCACGATGACCAGGGAGATGGCGAAGGCCAGTCCCAGATAGCGGCCCCGGTGCTCCTCGAAGAAGGCGCGTCGGCGTCGCGCCAGGTCGGCCCCGACGATGACAAGCGTCAATGGCACCAGGAAGTAGACGATGTGCATCACGTACACCGTGGCGGCCACCCCTGCCAGTATGCCCAGGCCAATGCCGCGCTGCAACGTCGGGCGGCGCAAGGTGCGGATGAGAAGCAGCGCATACCATGGGTACAGGTAGACAGTCGTCTGAGGCAGCCAGCCCGCCATCGCGTGGCCCAACCGGTTGGGGGCAAAGGCGAAGATCGCCCCGCCCACTATCGCCGCCCAGTGGTTCTGCGTGAGCGCCCGGCACAGGTGGTAGGCCGCCAGACCGCTCAGCACAAAGGAGGTCAACACCATCAGGTTGAACGTCGCCGCTGGTGAGAACAACGTCTCCAGTGGCATAGCAATGAGGCTGAGATACATCAGCGACCACTGAAAGGGGTGCTGCAAGCCAACGGGATGGTTGAGAAGATACAGGTCGTCCAAGCCCCGCCCCTCCAGCAGCAGCCGCCTGGCGAACCAGAGCCACCAGGTGTACTGCCAGCCGTCACGGGCAGGGAAGCCAGCGAGCACAGAGTTCAGGCGGAACGGGACTGGGTACAGCATCACGAGCGCGGCTAAGGTGTAGATGAACAGGGCCACCAGTGACCCCCGAATTTTGGGATTTGGGATTTGGGATTTTGGATTTGTCACCTCACCTCCAGTGGGGGCAGCAGCAGCCGCGTGCCGACCGGCGCACCATCCAGCAGCACCGGCAACCGCTCCACGGTCTGCGTTTCGTAGGCGCCAATTTGCACCCAGTAGCGGCCCGGCGGGAGATCGGCCGGTAGCGGCAGGGTGTGTAGTTGCGCCAGTAGGTCGCCCTCCCGCCACCCGATGACCGGGACATCGAGGCCATCGTACTGAGCGCGCACGCCGCCCGCGTCGTCCAGCACCTGCACGAACAGTTTGAGCGGCCCGCCTCCGTCCGCCACGACTCGCCAGTAAC
>JAUWOI010000378.1 GCA_030612185.1 Anaerolineae bacterium | reverse complement strand
GCCGCCAGGCAGGGCAATCGCATCTAAATTCAACAGTGGCCTGTGCCGGTGGCTTTCTCTGCTATTTGGAGATGCGGGGAAGACGTGGTAAGATTAGGGCAGGGCTCAGGAAGGGAGATGCAAGATGAAGTATAAAAGCCCCAGGGGGCCATGGGTTATCATCACTATGGCTCTCCTGCTAATAGCCGCTATTCTGATCCTGGGGCATCAATCTCTCAAAGCCACAGAGAAGGCCACCTTCGACCAGTCCGACCGACAGTTGATCCGGTCAGCCTATCTTGGACAACTGTTCGTGGTAGGATTGGGCATACTGACCGTTCTTGTTAGCTCCTCTTACGCTTTGCTTTGTCTGCGAGAATCGTATGGCCGGGTTGCTGAAGAGCAGAGCAAAGTCCTGGCGGCCATAGAGGCTTCGCGGGACGCCATCTGGGTCAGCGACGCCGACCTCCGCGTGGTGATGGCAAACTCGGCGATGGAGGAACTGACCGGGCGGCGCCAGGAAGAGCTGCTGGGGCAGACCTGCCGCCACTTATTGAGTCCGCACTCCCTCGACGGAGCATCCATCTGCGACACCATCTGTCCTGTCCTGTAATCGGCTGGCGACAGCGGTAGGGTCGAAGTGTACCTTTCCGCCCCATCGGGCAAAGAGGTCTGGAGCGAGATCAGCTACGGGCGTGTCACTGATACGAATGGTCGCCTGGCAGGAGTGGTACACATCGTACGCGATCTGACGCAGCGCAAGGAGATTGAGCGCTTGAAGGACGAGTTCATCGACGAGACCGAGTACGTGTGGGTCTACATCCGGCGTCTGCGATGCAAGATCGAGCCAGATCCCGGCAACCCGCTACATCCTGACCCAGCCCGGCGTCGGATACTGTTTCGTCGCACCACCGTAGAGCAGGAGACTACCCTGCCCGACATTGTCTGGCAAGCCTCCCGCAGGTTCTGAACCTGCGGGAGGCTTGCTTTTTCAGGAATTCTTCAGGAAGCAGGAGATTTTGTTCACACCAATTTCCCTGGAGTAGTAGCATCTGGCAAGTATTCCACACGGACATCAGTTGCTTTGCAGGCCTGAGAACCGCCATATCTGGCCGATTTCCGGTGAAATCCCGTCAAGAACCCATATCTGGGGGCTTCTTGGCCAACGATGTCGCCAAGAATACTTGCCAATTTGAAGGCCGAAAAAGGCCCGCAGGGAAATCGGTGTGTCAGGTCTTGACGCCAGGCGCTCCTGCTCGACCGGCGAGTGGAAACCGCTGACTCACTCTGGTGTAAGTATGAAATCGGTTGGCTCACGTGTTACTCGCCGCTTACAGCCGTGCTAGCGGCATCGCCTGCAACGAGAAGTTGGCGCGCCCCTGGCTTGTAGAAACGCTCTTTGTACTATGCTTGTGCCAGCCAACCCGGTTTCGGGTACACTGGTCAATACTCCCACGTTTCGTATGCCAAAGGCGCTTGGTTCAGCTCTTCCCGCAAGAGCCGCCACTGCGGCATGAATTTGTCCATGTACGCGACGAAACGATCATTGTGCAGGCGCTCTAGCAGATGCACCATCTCGTGAACGATGATGTATTCCAGGCAGTTAGGCGGTTTCTTGATCAACTCCAGGTTCAGCCAGATGCGGCGGGCCTCGATGGTGCAGGTGCCCCATTTGGTCTTCATCCGCTTGACGCCCCAGTCGGCGACTTGCACGCCGCTGATGGCTTCCCATTTGGCGATGAGCGGCGGGATGGCTTGTTTGAGCTGCTGGCGATACCAGGCCAGCAGCACGTGCTCCCGTTGAGCGGTGTCGCTGCCGGTGCGGACAAATAGGTCGAGTTTGGTCTTGTTGCGCATGACGACCTTTGGAGGCGCGTCGTGATAGATCACGTTCATCAGGTAGCGCTTGCCCCAGTAGTAGTGGCTCTCGCCCGTAACATATTCCCGCGCCGATTGCCGTTCCTGCCCCTCAAATTTGGCTTGCTGGCGCTTGATCCACGCCAGTTTCGAGATCACGGCCAGACGCACGGCCTCGTCGTCCACCCGCAGCGGCGCGGCCACGCGCACTCGGCCGTCGGGGGGATAGACGGCCAGGTGCAGGTTCTTGATGTCCTTGCGCACGACATCTACAACCAGGTTATTGACCGTGATCTGGTGCATGTCAGTACTCACGCTGGTTTTTGACTAACTCGAAAATGCGCTCGACCTCGGCCCCGTCGTCCACGTGCTGATGGATGGCATACAGGACTTCACGCTCTTTGATCCTGTTGCCGCGCCATCCATCTTTTTTGGTCTGGCGAATGGCGCTGTCCAGGGCCAGGGCGAGAGTTTCATCGTTGGCGAGGTTGTCGTACAGGGCGCGCTTGGCGGGCGTGTCCAGATGGTTGGGGTAGGCCGTCCCACCGGCGGGGTTCTGCACCTGTCTGGTAAGTTCAATGACCTTTGCCAGGTAGCGCTTGTATTCCAGCGCTTCGTCCCTGCGCTGCTGGATCAGGGTATCGAGCAATTCCGACATGCGCTCATAATACTTGGGATTGATGGGATGCTCGTCAATAATGACCCGGCGCAGGTTGTTTTCGATGGTCTCGGCTACCGCTTCTGGGTTGTTGCGGATGCCTTCCGGCAATTCGTCCACCGCCGCAGCCCCTCGCTCTACCACGAGTTGGATCAGGCTCATATCGTCAAAGGCTGAGATTTTTTCGCTCTCTTCGGCGCGGATGTAGGTGTCAATCAGATGACGCATCGCCGGCTCGTACATCTTGAGGTCAATATAGTCGCCGCTGGCCAGTTTGACCTCTCCACGCACTTTTTCGTAGTGTTCGGCTTCTTGCTTGATCTGCGCTATGTCCTGCGGGCTGTAGCCAGCCTCGACCATTTCGTTGGCCAGATTGGCGTAGGCGCGGATCAGGGACGCGGTGAGTTTGTAGAGCGCGATTCGTTTCGGCTCGTTGTCCTTGAGGGCGTCCTTATCGGTGGTGTCTTGGGCGCAAAAGTAGTGCTGGTAGGCTACAGTATCCTTGGGCGGCTCCACCGGCTCGCAGAGCGCCTTGATGGCCTCGCGGGCGTCTTCCAGCCGCTCGCGCCCCTTTTCCAACCGGTCGCTCAGCAGCCCGGCCACGTCTTCCTGGTCATAGCCATCCAGCGCTTCCGAGGTGTAGTCGTGGATGGATGTCTCCAGGCTCTTGAACAGGTCGCGGTAGTCAATGATATAGCCGTATTCTTTGTCCTCGCCGTCCAGGCGGTTCACGCGGCAGATAGCCTGGAACAGCCCGTGATCGCGCATCGGCTTGTCAATGTAGAGATAGGTGGCCGGTGGCGCGTCAAAGCCGGTCAGCAGTTTGTCCACCACGATCAGGAGTTTCATCTGCCCCGGCTCTTCGACGAATTTCTTTTTGACCGCTTTCTCAAATTCTTCCACCCTGGCCATGGCCTCGTCTTCCGGCGCGTTGAAATAGTCGGCCAGCATCTGGCGGTAGATGCTGTACTGGCGCAGTTTTTCGGTCGTCCCCTCGCCGGTTTCCTCGCCCTTGATGTCGTAAACCGACGGCTTGTAGGAGGTGACGATGGCGCACTTGGTCAAGCCGCCCGCCACAAACAACTCGTAAAACCGGCACGCCTGGTAGATGCTGCCAGAGACCAGCATGGCGTTGCCGCGGCCGCTTTGCAGGCGGTCCTTGGTCTCCATATCCATCAGGATGTCGGCCACGATGCGTTCCAGCCGGGATTTGGAACTGAGCACCCTTTGCATGGTGCCCCAGCGCTGCTTGAGTTGGGCCAGCGCCACGTCGTTCAGGCCTTTGGTTTTGGCCTCGAACCACTGGTCAATTTTGGCCTGGGAGGTGATGCTCTGGTCAACGTCGCGGGCCTCGTAGCGCAAATCAAGGATGACCTCGTCCCGCACCGCTTGGTCGAACTTGTAGGTGTGGATGTAGCGGCCAAAGACCTCGATGCTCTTCTGCTTGTCGGCCTTGAGCAGCGGCGTGCCGGTAAAGCCGATGAACATGGCATGGGGCAGAATTTCCTTCATCGCCGCGTGCAGTTTGCCCGACTGGGTACGGTGGCACTCGTCCACGTAGACGTAGATGTCGCCCTTGGCACGGAAGCCGGGCGGCAGGCTGCGCTGCACCTCGGCGATATAGCCCGCGACGTCGCCCTCTTCCTTGCCGGCGAATTTGTGGACGAGCGAGCAGATCAGCCAGGGCTGGGCGGCGTTGAGCCGGTTGACCAGGTCTTGGCCGCTTGTGGTGCGGTAGATCTGTTCGTCGACGCCCCAAAAGACCTTCTCGATCTGTTCGTCCAGTTCCGTGCGGTCGGTGATGATCAGCACGCGGGCGTCGGGGATGTGCTCGCGGATCCACTTGGTCAGCCAGACCATGATCAGGCTCTTGCCGCTGCTCTGGGCGTGCCAGATGATGCCGCCCTCCCGCTGGCGCGCACGCTTCTGCGCCGCCCGCACGCCAAAGTATTGGCTGTGGCGGCAGACCTTTTTTGTCCCGGCGTCAAAGACGATAAAATCGTGGATGATCTCTAACAGGCGTTCTTTGCTGCAGATCTGGGCCAGGTGGCGGTCCAATGGCGACGGTAGAGACGCAAGATTTTGCGTCTGATTCACGGCAAGATCTTGCGTCTGATTCACGGCAAGATCTTGCGTCTCTACGATATCCACATTTTTCCACGTCAGATAGTATTTTTCCGGGGTTTCGATGACGCCGTAGCGCAGGCCTTCGGTATCGTTGCCCGCCATCACTAACTGCACCGTGGCGAAGAATTGCCGGATGAAGGTCTTCTTCTGGTATCTTCTCAATAAGTTGGGGTAACAGTCGGTGAATCACTGACAGGTGACAGAACGTTAACAACAGACTGACCTAT
>JAUWOI010000419.1 GCA_030612185.1 Anaerolineae bacterium | reverse complement strand
CGGTAGGAGAAGCGGTGGGGTGTGGGGGGGAGGGTGTTAGAGCCGGCGTGGGAGGGAAGGCAGCCAGACGGGAACTCACGTAGGGATAAGCCAGCGGGCCACCGACGAGGAGCAGTAGTACGCCACCCCAGACGAGGATTTGGGCTACGAGTCCCAGTCTCTTATGTTCTGCCGAACCAATATCGCGCATATTCGCCACCCACCGGTGTGGGCCTGATTATACCCCACGGGTGCGAAGGGAGCAAGATTGGATGGCGTGCACAAAAGATGGTAGTCAGCAATGGCCACCAGAGAGCCGCGGGAGGTAAGTGCCGCAGTGCGGACAACCGGTTGACTAATGATGGCAAAAGTGATACACTGGGGATGTCCATAGCCAAAACCTGACAGGTTTCCATGAACTTCATCACTTGAGGCCCCATCTGTCACTCGGCAACTGTGTTGAACAGAACCTGTCAGGTCTGATGCCCGATAGGCCCATAGGAGGCCAATATGAGGGGTCAAGGTAAGACAGAAGCCCAGTTCTTATGGACCGCCGTTTTCCTCGCCCTGGTCGGAGTTCTCCTTGCTGGCTGCCTGCCCGGAGGGGATCGCAGAGAGATAGACCTGGACGACCGAGCCAGCGACGCCGAACTGCGTGAATTGACGGCCCGAACCGATAGCGACGTACTGTGGTTCGGTTTCGATCTACGTGCCAGCCCCCAGGAAGACGCCCGCCAGTATCTCCCGTTCCTGGAATACCTGACCGAGGCAACTGGCTACACCTTCGAACTCCACTTCGCGCCGCAGGACGGGCAGATTGTGGACGACCTGGGGGTGGGGGTGGTGCAGTTTGCCGCCCTGGGGGCGGGTTCATACATTCAGGCTCACGCTAAATACGGCGTCATCCCGCTTGTGCGCGGGCTCAACGCCCAGGGTCGGGCGGAATACCGGTCGGTGATCGTCGTCGCGCCCGATAGTTCCATTCAGACTATTGCAGACCTGCGCGGCAAGCGCTTCGCCTTCGGCAGTCTCACCTCCACCCAGGGACACCTGATCCCGAGAATCATCCTCTTGCAGCACGGCCTGGCCCTGGACGACCTGGCCGCTTATGCATACACCGGTTCTCATCGCAACTGCGCCAATGGGGTGACCGCGGGTCGCTTTGACGCCGGCGGGATGCAAGACACGCTGGGCGAGGAACTGGCGGCGGCTGGATTGTTACGCATCATCTACACTTCTCAGTATTATCCCTCCAGCGGCATCGCGGCCAACAAAGACGTGCCACCCGAGGTTATTGATAAGGTTCAACAGGCTCTGCTTGACTTTGACCCGCAGGGCTGCGACGCGCCTGGCCTCTACCATCATTGGGATAGCACCGAGATGGTCAACGGCTTCGTCGAGGCCAGGGACGAGGACTATGCGGAGATCCTGGAGTGGGCGGTAAAGATGGGCTACTTTGATGAGGAATAGACCTCCGAGGTTTCGCAAACCTCGGAGGTCTTGGGAGGTGAAGTCATGAGACTCCATATCAAATTGACCCTGTTGATGGTTGTTCTCGCCGCAGCCATCGGTGGAACTTGTGCGCTACTGGTGAGCGGCGTCATGCAAGATGCTCTTGAAGAGGAGTTGGAAAAGAGGGGCGTGGTCATTGCTGAGACGATGGCGGAGCACGTCACCCACAACGTGATTAACGGAGAGGTCGTCGCCGCTCGCGAGATCCTCCAAGGGATTGTCCAGCAGACGAAGGACGTAGAGTTTGCCTACGTCGTCGGGTTCGACGGGGAGGTCTTCGCCCACTCGTTTGAGGATGGTTTTCCGAGGGATTTGCTGCCGGATGAGCATGATCTGATCCGCGCCGACGCTCCGCGCCTGGAGAAATACTCGACAAAAGAAGGATTGGGGCTGCTGGTAGCGTATCCGCTCATTGACGGGATGAAGGCTCATTTTCACATTGGCCTGAATGAGACGTATCTGCACGATCAGGTCGAGAGCACGCGAAACCAGATCGTCCGCATCACCTTGATGGTTGCGCTGCTGGCTGCATCCTTCGGCATCCTCCTGAGCCGTTCCATCGCCCGCCCTCTGGAGCAACTGTCGGCGTCCCTGCGGGCCTTTGGCGAAAAGCGAGTCGAACAAACGCTAGATTATCGCGGCGGTGGTCGAGAAGTGGCTGACCTGACGCGCTCCTTTAACCAGATGATTGCCGCGCGGGTGCGGGCGGAGGAGGCGCTGCGTCTCGAGCGCGACAATCTGATCAACATCTTGGATGCTATGGAGGACGGGGTCTACATCGTCAATCAGCAATATGATATCCAATACGTAAACCCCGTGCTCGTGAACGATTTTGGCCCGTATGAGGGGCGCAAGTGTTATGCATATTTTCACGACCGAGAGGATGCTTGCCCCTGG
Source organism: Anaerolineae bacterium (assembly GCA_030612185.1). The sequence goes on along the minus strand of JAUWOI010000419.1, from coordinate 1,939 downwards.
TGCAAGAATCAGGACGTTTTTGCGGGAAAAACCGTTCGTTGGGAATGGTATTCCTTCAAGAACCAGAGGACGTATGACCTCATTGACACCCCGCTGAGAAACGCCGACGGCAGCATGTCAAAGTTGGAGATATTCCGCGACATCACTGAACGCAAGCGGGCGGAGGAGGAATTGCGCAAAGCCAACCGGGCGCTCAGGGTGCTCAGTGAATGCAACCAGACAGTGGTGCGCGCCACGGAGGAATCCGATTTACTGCACCAGATATGTCGGCTCATCGTGGAAGTTGGCGAATACCGCCTGGCATGGGTTGGCTTTGCCGAGCAGGATAAAAAAAAGAGCGTGCGGCCGGTGGCCCAGACCGGGTTTGAGGAGGGGTACCTGGAAACGCTCAACATTACCTGGGCCGATACCGCGCGGGGGCGCGGCCCCACAGGTACAGCTATCCGCAGCGGCGAGTATTGCACTGCAAAGAACATCCTGACTGACCCTCATTTCGCCCCCTGGCGGGAGGCAGCCATCCAGCGTGGTTATGCTTCATCAGTTGCCTTGCCGCTTATCGCCGAGGGGCAGACCTTTGGCGCGTTGAACATCTACGCGGCCGAGCCAGACGCCTTTGACGCGGACGAAGTCAAGCTGCTGACGGAACTGGCAGACGACCTGGCGTATGGGGTCACGGCGCTGCGCACCCGCGCCGAGCGCGTGCGGGCGGAGGAGGCGCTGCGGCAAGCGCACGAGGAACTGGAGCGGCGCGTCCGCGAGCGCACGGCCGAACTGCGAGAAATGGTCAACCTGATGGCCGGCCGCGAGGTACGCATGGCCGAACTGAAAGAGGTGATCCGCCAACTGCATACCCAATTGGAGGACGCCGGCCTGACGCCGGTGGCGGATGATCCGCTGGCGGCGTGGATGGAGGAGTGAGAGATGACGGGAATCCAAAGCGCACGTTTACTCATTCTGGCACTGTTGATAGGCTTATTGGCCGCTTGCGCCAGGCCGGAAGAATCGCCTCCTCGCGTGGTAGTGGTGCTCTCCGGCAACGCCCGCCTGGAGAAGCTGAGCGGGTTGCGGGACAGCCTGGCCGAATTGGGCTATGTGGAGGGGGAAGACATCACCCTGGAGATACACAACGCGAACAATGACCGGACGCTGCTGGCGCGACTGGTGGAAGAGGTGGTCGCCGGTCAGCCCAATCTGATCATCGCATTGGGGGGCATCGAAGCCGAACATGCGCAACAAGCCACTCTCGGCAGCGATCTCCCCGTTATTTTCATCGGCGCCGATTCAACCGTAGTCCGCGGGCTGGTTGCCAGCCTGGAACAGTCCGGTAACAATTTGTGCGGCATTGATAACAACTACACTGGTCTGATTCCCAAACGCATGGAACTGCTCACGCGCCTGCTGCCTGATGCGCAACACATCCTTGTTTATTACATAGCCGACATCGTTGCCGGTGTTCAGGGCGCGCAAGCCAGCTTCCAAGCAGGTCAGGCGCTAGGGCTGGATGTCCAATTAGTTCCTCTGCAGACGATAGAAGAACTTGCTCCCCTGGTTGACAAGCTGCAACCCGCCGAGGTAGATGCCATATTCCTGGTGCCTTCGGCCCCTATTCTTACTGCTTTGCCCGATGTGCTGGCTCCGGCCGCAATGCGGGCTGGCATCCCTATTTTAAGTGGAGACCATGACCTGATTGGGGCAGGAATTCTGGCGGCTTACGGGCCAAGCAATTATAAAATAGGACGTCAGGGCGCGCGCCTGGTGGACAAGGTGCTGCGCGGCACGCCGCCGGGAGATATTCCCATCGAGTTGCCGGACGTGATGGAACTGGTCATCAATCTGGACACCGCAGCGCGTTTGGGCATACCCATCCCGGACGAGGTGCTGGCCCTGGCAACCGAGGTCATTCTCAGCGGAGGAGGGGAGTGATGGACGAGTTGACAAC
>JAUWOI010000022.1 GCA_030612185.1 Anaerolineae bacterium | reverse complement strand
CTCCATCCACGGGAGCGTCATGTGAGCGAACAGACTGCGATCTGTGTTACATATGAGGACTTCGCCCCGGTCGTGCGGGCTGTGTTTGATGATCTGGATATGCAACAGTTGGCAATCTTCCGCCGACTGTCGGGAGCACAGCGGATCCAGCAGGCATTCGACCTGTGTGACTGGGCACGTTCGTTGATAATTGCCTCTATTCGTAGCCGATATCCCCATATTAGCGAGGGCGAACTGGCGGGGCGTCTTCGCCGTCGTGTGTCTGGAAGTCATATGCCATGAATCGCCAGAGATATCGGGACTTTGCCCGGTCGGTGATCGAGACGCTGGAGTCGCTTGGTTTTGTGTATTTCATCGGCGGCTCATTTGCCAGTATGTACTACGGTGAGATGCGCACGACCCAGTACAAACTCAAGTACTACCTCTCGGGCCGGATAGACAAGCATCTGCGAGACATTGCCGCTATGTTGATGATTCAGGGCGAGGATCTTGACTTTAACTACCTGGAGCAGTGGGCTGCCCGCATCGGCGCGGCAGAATTATGGCATACGTTACTGGAAGAACACCACCGACGCATCCAGGCGTAGACAATGCTTGAATAGCTCCCCCCCTTGTCCCTGATTCATCCCTCTGCTTCCTCTCTCCGCCACAGCAGCCGGTTCTCCTCCATCACGATCACTACTTTCCCCGCCCGCTCCAGCGAGGAGAGAGTGGCAAGGATGGTCGTCCGGGTGAGGAAGTAGGCGGTCGCCGTTGCCAGACGAAGCCCGAAGTGATCGGCCACTCGCTGAACCAGGGCTGGCGTTTCCTGCGGCTCCTCCAACGCCGCGTAGACCTGCTTTCGCACCTCCTCCAGGCGTGCCCGGTTGGCGGTGCAGATTTGCTTGATCTCCGCGCCGGAGGTGTAGGCCGGGCCGTGGCCCGGCGCGAAGTGGGCGTGGGGCAGGTTTGGCAGTCGCTCCAGTGTCTCCAGCGAGGCGTCCACATCCACGCAGAAGGTCACTTTGTGCTTCTGGAGCGTCTCCGCCGGGAAGAGGGCGTCGGCGCAGAAGAGTACCTCTCCCACCGCTACCCCCACCTGGTTGAGAGAGTGGCCTGGCAGTGGTGTCACCTCCACCTGGAACGGACCAATCTCCAGCGGCCCTGGCTCCAAGATGTGGTCAATCCGACATGACCTGGCCAGCGTGAACTTGTGGCGCAGTTCCCCGATGGGTGCTGCACCACCGAAGAGATAAAGCGGCTCAATGATGGGGTGCTCCATCATCGCGGCCTCCAGCGCGGGGGCATAGATCGGCATCCCCAAGCGGCGCTGTAGGAAGTAGGCACCACCAAAGTGGTCGGCGTGGGCGTGGGTGATGACTACGGCTTCGAGGGAGGCCTCCGCCTTCTCGATGGCGTGCAGCGCCCGCCGGGCGGTGTCCTTATCCAGTCCTGCGTCAATCAGCAGCCCCTTCCTGTCCTGCACGACCAGTCCCATATTGGAGCCGCTCCGCAGGTGGAAGATGCCAGATGCCAGTTCCACTCGTTCCACCTTACTTCTCCTCTCCCCTCTCTTCTCTCTCTCTTTTATCTCCTCTCTTCCACTAGCGTCATCCAGCCAAAGCGATCCTCCAGTTCCCCTCTGACAATGCCGAAGAACTGCTCCTGCAGGTGAGCCGTCACTGGCCCGCGCCGCCCCTCGCCCACCGGGATACTGTCTATTGAGCGAATGGGGGTGATTTCCGCCGCTGTGCCGGTGAAGAAGGCTTCGTCGGCCAGGTAGAGCATCTCGCGGGCGATCATCTGCTCCTGCACCTCGTATCCCCAATCGCGCGCCAACTCGATGGTGAACGCCCTGGTGATGCCTGCCAGGAGCGATGCTGCCAGTGGCGGCGTGTAGAGCACGCCGTCTTTCACGATGAATATGTTCTCCCCGCTGCCTTCACTGACGTAACCGGCGACGTTTAGCGCGATACCCTCTGCAAAACCCCGGTCGTGGGCCTCCATCGTGATCAATTGCGAGTTGATGTATTGTCCGCCTATCTTGGCCAGCGCCGGGAGGGTATTCGGAGCCATACGCTGCCAGGTGCTCACCCCGGCGTCAATTCCCTCCTTTAGCGCTTCTTCGCCCAGGAACTGTCCCATCGCTATTGTGCCGATGGTCACTTCGACGGGGCAGGGTCTTGGATCGAGAGAGATCACGTCCACGCCGCGAAAGACCAGCGGGCGGATGTAGCAGGCTTGGAGTTCGTTGGCCCGAATCGTCTCCAGGATGGCCTGGGAGATCTCATCCGGTTTGTATGGGATCGGCATGCGGTAGATCTTGCACGAGTCGAACAGTCTGCGCACGTGGGGCTCCAGGCCGACTACTGCCGGGCCACGGGGTGTGCCGTAGGCGCGGATCCCCTCGAAGACGCTGGATCCGTAGTGCAGCGCGTGGGCGAAAACGTGCACCTGCGCCTCATTCCAGGGCACCAGATTGCCGTTGAACCAGATCCAGGGTGTAGGTTTGATGCTCATACTGTTTTGCCCCTCCCTAATTATACAAAATCCCCTTCGTCTCAGGGACGAAGGGGCACTCCGTGGTACCACCCTGATTGGAGAGCATCTCAGATACACAGGATGCTTCCCGCTCTTGGCCTACTAACGGGGGCCAGCCGTCATCGGCTACTAACTGGTCGCTTGTTGCTGGACGTTTGCTTTCGCCGGCGCGGCTCCCAGGCGAGTTTGGCCTTGTGGGGCGCTCCCCCTGGGCACCGGTTGCCGGGCTTCCACCTGGTTTTTCCCGGCTCGCTGCGGGGATGGCCTACTGCTCCTGTTCGTTGCCTTTCAATGTGACGAGGTGGACCCGGAGGGACTCGAACCCTCGACCCCCACAATGCCATTGTGGTGCGCTCCCAACTGCGCTACGGGCCCACGCTGAAGCGATGCTGGTGGAGCTGAGGGGACTCGAACCCCTGACCTCTACAGTGCGATTGTAGCGCTCTCCCATCTGAGCTACAGCCCCAAGACCACCTATCCTAATTCTACTCCAGAATGGAGAGATGTCAAGGTTTGACACGACACACCCAATTCCACCGGTCAAGCAATGACAATTGATTGGGCGGGCGACGGCGATGTGGGGGACGTCGTCGCTCTGGTCAGCCGCAATGTTTATGCTCTTTGTTCAAAGAGCATTTTCGTAAGACCTCTTCGCTCGGTGAAAAGCCTATCGAGCAGACGCGTAAGAGGTAGGCAAGTCCTTTGGCAAACGACTGTCATAGAAGGAATCGGCTCACCTTCTTTTCGGTTTCTAGGGCTCGTCAATCTCAAAATAACTGCCGAGGCCAAACGGTTGACGAGTATACTGATATACTTGACTTTTGTGAGTTTGAAGCCGTGTTTCTCCATGATAGTTTGATAATAGCCGACTGGCCTGACAGCCCATGATGTGCCAGCCTTTACTTTGTCAGATGTATCTTCAAAGAGGAAGGCCTTTTCCTTGGTAACTCTACAGATTTCTCGCATAAGACTGGTGAGCATTTCTTCGTCTGTATTGTGCTGCAATACGGTGACAGTATATGTGATATCCACGCTCTTATCTTCAAATGGTAAGGTCACACCGTCGGTAAGAACAAGTTCGACATCGGAAAGTATGGCTTGTAAGTTTCGGGTGGCAAGACCAATCATTTTCCAGGATATATCGCAACCCATCAGTCTCTTTGGACTGGCACTATGTACTACTTCCAAATTCCCACCAGGCCCACAGCCAACTTCTAAGACCGATTTGTCCCGAAAGTTAATCTCCATAAACTCTTCGAGAAATCTGGCGCGCTTATATCTATAGAAGGGTGTGTCATCTCCAGCTACGATGTTCCGTAATCCGCGGGCCTGGATCCTCTCCGCGACTTCTGTCCAGTAAGTGCGAGGATGATATCCCATTGCTCATTTCCTCTATCTACGTTACTTTCTTCACTGTCTCATTCGCAAAGCCAGTCTGGCCGGGGGCCGCGAGAATTCTACCCCAGAATGGAGAGATGTCAAAGTTGACACATCTCTGCCGTGGTGGTTTATTCCCCCATTTCCTCCAGCAGCGTCTCTAGTTCGGCCAGTGTGGTGACGCGGGATGCCCGGACCACGAAGGTGTACAGGTTGAGGCTGCGAGCGTGCAACTTCAGCACCGCCGGCCCGGTGGGGTCCGCTCCCGCCGCGCCGGGCTCGTCGGCGTAGGCTCCGTGGAAGGCGAAGTAGGCCTGGTTCAGTTTGCGCATGTAGTAGCCATGGGCGACGAATTCCTGCCGTCGCTCTTCCATGTAGGCCTCCGCTTCCTCGATCTTTCCCTGTGCCAGTAGTTCGTCCGCCCGGATGCGCGTCTCCCGCATCTCCGCGCGGCAGTCGAAGGCAGGTGGTTCAGATGGTGGAGTCTTATCTTGCGGCTGCTCCGGCGTGGACTCTGGTTCCGGCGGCAGGAGTTCGGGATAGTAGCGGGCCACCATCCGTCGCCCGGCTTCCTTCCCCACGATGGAAGCCACGGTCTCGTTGATGGTGCGCGCTTCGGGGATGGCATCGTAGTTCCAGCCCAGCGGTCGCGGCGCCAGGTAATGGTGCGTCCACTCGTGCGCGGTCACCTCAGCCAGCCAGTTGAGGGAACTGCTCTCCAGCAGCATGGCCGGATAGGCCGCCATCCCGCCGATACCGGTCACCAGCGACGAGACATCGAAAGAGGTGTCTATCTCTCCCTCGATGGCCTCCCGCCGGGCCACATCCAGTCCATGGCGCAGGCCGAGGCTGAAGATCCTTTCGATATGGTCACGAGGGGAGACGACGAGTAGCAGGGGTAGCGGGGTGAAGTGGGCGCCGACGGGCGGAAACTCCTGGCCGAGTATACCAAATCCCTCATCCACCAGGATGCAGGCAGTCTGCTCTTCCAGGATCGCTTCGGCGAGTGGTTGGCGGGCCTCCTCCTCCGCGCGCAGTTCGTCCACGTGGGCGCGCAACTCGGCTGTTGTCACTTCGGGATTCTTTACTTCCGGGTCAGTGTAGATACGGTGAATCTCCCGCTCGAACCGCTGGATATCGCCCACCAGTTCCACGTAGTCGAGGAAGAAGTCGTGGCGGGCGGGTTCATCCATGTAGCGCTGCGGCGCGATCAGGCTGTGGGATAGTTTGCCCAGCAGTGCCCCCACTTCCCAGCCGGCGAAGTCGAACCGCTCGCCAGCGAGGATGCGGTTGGCCTGGGTGTCGAGGCTGGCGGGAGGAGGCCCTTCGGCTGCCAAACTCAGCAGCAGTGCGATCAGCACCGGTGCCAGTTGCCACCGTTGGACGATCCAACTCAGGAGGCTTCGGAGACTCTCGACCAGTCTTTGATGAGATGCCATGTGATCGTATCCACTACTGCCAGGCCCGTAAACGGTACAGCGCGCCACTTGGCCACCGTCGGCCAACGGTTCTCCAGTTGGGCCAGGAAGAGAGTCAGAACCAGTCCGTGTGAGACTACCGCCAACGTCCGCTCAGAGTGCGCCGCTGCCAGTTCCTTGAGGCAGCGGGTGATGCGTCCGGCAGCCTGGGCTGCTGGCTCCAGGCCGGCGATGCTCGTCTCTGGCTCGGCGAAGAGACGTGCGATAACTGTCTCGTAGTCAGGTACCAGTCGGGGGCGGTGCAGTTCGTGCAGGCAGTCCACAGTTACCAAGGGAATACTCCAGCGACGGGCGGCCGGCTCTGCCGTCTGCACAGCCTTAGGCTCAAGGCTGGAGAATATCAATTCTACCTCGCGCCAGAGATTTTGTCGTGCCAGGATGCCGGCCTCGCGCCGACCCTGTTCGGAAAGGGGCCAGCGTTCGGCCGCATCGCCCATCATCTGTGCGCGGGCGTGACGAATGAGGTACAATAGCGCCATGCGCCTATCTTTATGGTGATGGGGAGATTTAAGATTTACGGTAAATCCGTCAATCTCAAATCAACAGATCTTAAATCACCCCGGTGATGTAAATTGTAGCAGACGGAGGGCGCTTTGGCAAGCCGCCGCTCAGGTGGGGATTCGTAGCAGTTCTGAGGCTCTCTAAGGCCCTTTAGAGCCCTTCTGCGGCGTTTGGCAAATTCATCAACCCCACCCTCAACGGCCGGCATGCCACTAGACGCGCTCTGCGGCCTCCCAAGTGTTTCTGGGTTTCGTTCTGCTACGATTTCCCCAGGTTGCATAAAATCCCCGCTGTGGGTATAATGGCTTTTAGCAGATAGCAGTCAGCCGGGCGTATATGTAGTTCAACGGAGTTCACTATGAATCTAAAAGCGACAGGGAGACTGGTAGTACTGATGTTATTGTTTACCTCAACTGCGTGCGTTCCGATGCCGGTCACGTCTGCATCTCACACGTCTGTACCTCACACATCTGTACCCCTCGTCACTGCTACGGCCCCGGCCCCGGCTTGTCCGGCTCCCACCGGTGTTCCTCCATCTCTCACTCCAGAGCCACCCCTGGCTGCGCTGGTCAATGGCCAGTCCATCTACCTGGCCGACTATGAGCGCAAACTGGGTCAGTACGAAGCTTCGTTGCCGGCGCAGGGGATTGACCCTACTAGTTCGGACGGACAGGCTCACCTGGCTCAGGCTCGCGCCTGGATCCTCGATGTGATGATCGAGCAGGCGTTGATCGAGCAGATGGCGGCTGCAGCAGGCGTCGTCATCTCCGATGCTGAAGTGGATGCCTATATGCAGGAGATGATTACCGAGAGCGGGGGCGAGGAAACGTTCCTGGCCAAACTGGCGGAGTGGGGCGAGACTCGCGAGGATGCCTGGCAGGAAGTGCGCGCACAGATGATCGGAATGGCGATGACAGAGCGTGTCGTTGAGGGTACGTCGGCGACTGCCGAACACGTCCATGCCCGCCATATCCTGTTGGACACCTCTCAGGAGGCGGAGCGCATCCTGGCCCAACTTCAGGCCGGCGCTGACTTCGCTGCCCTGGCCAGCGCCTATTCTCAGGACAGCAGCACCCGCGAAAGCGGGGGCGACCTGGGTTTCTTCCCCCATGGTATCCTGGTTGCTCCTGAGGTGGAGGAGGCTGCTTTTGCCTTACAGCCCGGTCAATTCAGCGGTGTAGTGATCAGTTCGCTGGGGTATCACATCGTGCAGGTCATTGAGCGCGATCCGGCTCGCTCTGTCGGCCCGGAGAACCTGCGCTTCCTACAGGACCAGGCGGTGCAGGAGTGGATCAAGGAGTTGTGGGGCCAGGCTGTGGTTCAGCGTTTTGTCGAAATGGCCCCCTGAGCGTAGCGCCGCTGTGAACAAGCGGCGGCTGGAGCTTCCTTCCTCTATGTGGGGAGCGGGGTGGGGGTTGGGGGCTGCTGCAAGGAGATCAAACAATGAAGAATGACAAGAGAACCGCGTTTCTTAACGTCCTGACCATGGTGATGCTCGGGGCCACGGTATGTCTGGTGGGCTTCTACGGACTCGTCGCTTTCAACGTCTTTAATCCTTTCCCGCCTCCCACCCTTATACCTACGGCCTATCTACCGACGCCAACGGAAACGCCAACGCCGGGCAGTTTGGCTGGTGTTCCCACCTGGACGCCTACCAACACCCCGACTATGTCGCCTCCCACAGGCACACCCAGGCCCACGCTGACACCGTCGGTCACTCCTACCTTCCCGCCCACCCCCACCTTCCCGTCTACAGCCACACCTACTCCCCGGGTCACGCGCTCCCCATGGCCTTTTACTTGTGAACTATCTCTGGATATGCCACGGTATGGCTGCAGTTGGACAGGGGTGGCGGGCCACGTGCAGGACCTGGACGACAATCCCCTCATCGGCTATCCGGTGCATATCTGGGGGGCGGGCGTTGATATGGTCGTCTCCTCCGGCGCTGATGCACGCTTCAACACCATCTATGGCCATCAGGCTGCCTGGGAACTGTTCTTTGCTCCTGATCCGAGGTCCTTTCAGGTGCACGTGCAACTCCACGACCCCTATCGAGAAGATCATCTCCCCATTTCGGAGGAGATTGTGATTGATATGCCTGGGTATTGCGGTGCGGCCCTGGGCTACGTAGTGTTTACTCAGAACCATTAAGAGAACAACCGGAGGTAGAACGTGGCAGATAAACGTGTGCCCACCGGGATTAAGGGACTTGATGAGATGTTGGATGGAGGCCTTCTGCCCGGCTCGATGGTGCTGGTACGCGGTGCGCCGGGCACGGGTAAGACCTCATTGGCACTCCAGTTCCTCATCCACGGCGCGGCAAAGCACAACGAGCCGGGGCTGCTCATATCCTTTGAGGAATTTCCCAGTTCCCTCTACCGCGACGCCGAGGCTCTGGGCTGGAACTTGAGGGAACTGGAGGCAAGCGGGAAACTACACCTGATGTTCACTTCGCCGGAGGTTTTCCTGGCTGGCCTGGAGTCTCCCGACAGCCGTCTTAACCAGTTGATCCTCAACGCGAATATCCGGCGGCTGGTGCTCGACAGTGTCACCCATTTTAACCGTCTCACCGACGACGCGCAGGAATTGCGTCACGTTTACACCTCTGTGACGAATGGCCTGCGACGGGAGGGGGTCACGGCGGTACTGCTAGGTGAGGAGAGCCGAGTCGGGTATCGGCGTGCGGATAAAGGCGGCCTCTTGTTCGTCGTGGACACCATCATCATGCTGCGCTACGTGGAGATTGAGAGCGCCATGCAGCGTGCCATCGTGGTGCTAAAGATGCGGGGCTCTGACCACGCCAAGGAGATTTGCTGCTACGAGATTGGCTCAGGTGGCCTGACGGTCTTGGGTGTTTTCGAGGGTCGCGAGGGATTGTTCAGCGGCATTCCGCACCGGGCACTTCCATAGCCGCTAGCAGCCAGCCGTTAGCGGTTAGCGATTTGTCATTTGTTCATTTGTCATTGGTCATTCTCCTGTGGGTACTCTCTACTTGGTCGCTACCCCTATTGGTAACCTGGAGGACATCACCCTCCGCGCTTTGCGTATCCTCAAGGAGGTCACGCTCATCGCTGCAGAGGACACCCGCCGTGCTCGTATCCTTGCCCGGCGCTATGAGATCAAGACCCCCATCACCAGTTACTTCGAAGGCAACAAACTGACGAAGTTGGAGACAGTGCTGGGGGTGCTAGATACAGGTGACGTGGCTCTGATCTCCGAGGCCGGGATGCCAGGGCTTTCTGACCCTGGCTATGAACTCGTCCGCACTGCTATTGAGCGCGGCTATCCGGTCGTGGCCATCCCGGGCCCTTCGGCTCCTGTGACTGCACTGGTCGTCTCTGGCCTGCCCAGCGACAGTTTCCTCTACCTGGGCTTCTTACCTCGACGCCGGAGCGAGCGTCGCCGGCTGCTAGCCGAAGTGAAGGGGGAGCGATACACGTTGATCGCATTTGAGGCTCCCCACCGGTTGCGCGAGAGCCTGGCTGCCGTCGAGTCCGTGTTGGGTAACCGGGCGCTGGCTGTCTGTCGCGAATTGACCAAGTTGTACGAGGAGGTATGGCGAGGGACCGTTGCCGGGGCGCGGGCCCACTTCGACGAGGTCGAACCCAGGGGCGAGTTTACGCTCGTCATCGGTGGGGCGCCGGAGGAGCACATACTCTGGGATGAGGGGCGGGTACAGGCCGCGCTGGGTGAACTGCTGGCACAAGGTGTACCCCGTCCGGCTGCTGCACGAGACATCGCTGCTGCCTCTGGTTGGAGCCGTGCGGAGGTCTACAAACTCAATCTCAGAGCCAAGACATGACAGGTTTTTGCAGGCGTTCTCGGAAACCTGTCAGGTCTGGCCTTAGCAGTAACCCTTCCTCGATCACTGATAGCGCGAATGGGGTGACCACACATGGGTAAGTGGGATTGGGTCAGAGGGCACAAGACGATCCGGCGAGAGGCGGCGGAGGGAATCGTCAGTGCCAGTTATACCCTCAATAGCCTCGTTCAGGCCGGCCTGATCGGCCAGCAGCGCGTGGCCCGTTTCTACGCCCAAACCGGCCTGGCGGATTTCGCGTGGCGGGTATTCTGGCCGCAGGCGGCGGTCAGGCGGCAGCGTTATCGGGAAGCAATGATCCGGGCACGGGGTTTCGTCATCTTCCTGCACGGCTGGGATGGCAGCCAGGCCATCTGGGAGCAGATTCCGGCGCTGGTGTGCGCTGCCAACCCCCGGCTGATCGCGCTGGCTGCCGACGTGAACGGCTTTGGTGGCTCCCCTTTTACCGACGAGTTGCCCGCTGTCGAAGCCTGCGATCCGGCTGCGAGCGTGGCCGCCGTCGAACGCTGGATTGAGTTGCTGGGGCTACGCTCAAGCCAGCGGGCGACCCATCGTCTGCGCGTCATCACTCTCGTCGGCCACTCGATGAGCGGCGCGGGACTGTTCTATCTGGATGAGTCTCGCTGGCGGCAGCACGAGGTTGCCCGGCTGGCGATTACACCCGCACTGTTGATCAACGACACACTGCGTAAGAGTTTCTACAAGGCACTTGGTGTGGGCATCTGGGCCGGTTCGACTACTGATACATTGGGCTGGCTCAAGACCAGGCTGGTCCCTTCCATCGTCGAGACGCTTATCGGCGCGGCCAGCCAGGCTGTGAAGGCCGAACATGTGCGGATATTCAACACTACTTCCAAAGGCGTGCTGGCGCAGACTTTCTTTACGATGGGGGCCATACCCTGCCAGGTAAAGCGCCGCCACTGGCGTCATTTCTACGTCATGCTGGGCCACAGGGACCGTCTGGTAGGGATCATGCCGATGTTGAGACTCTTGGAGGAACTGGGCTTTACCAGCGATCAGGTGCGTGTTATGCTAGGCGACCATTATCTCTTCTCGGTCAGTAACCAGAACCGCCGGTTGCACCTGCGCAATCGGGAGATGGTGGTCGAGGAGGTCCTTGCCCTGAACGAAGCGTGCCGACGTGGGCTTTCAGAGAGGACATAGGCGATGGACTTCTTCGCTGCTATCCAGAGTTGACGCTGAAGCGGCTGGCGGCGTGGGCCAAGCGCTCCGATGAGCAAACCCGTTGGAATGTGGCGATGGTCTTCTCAGCCGCTGAAGCCGCCAAGCATGTGGGAGCAGCCTTGCCCATTCTCACCGAGTTGGCGGCCGATGAGCGACGCTTCGTCTGGCGCGCTGTGGCTTCGGCGATGCGGAACCTGGGGCGACGTCGGTACACGCAAGTGGTGCCAATTCTCAAAGGCTGGCTGCACGACGAGCAGCGACGGCGCGTGGCTGAAGTAGCGCTGCGATACGTTGAAGGTGATACGCACCGGTGATGTTGAAACTTTCTGCTGAAGAGCGATCCATGGTGGCGGGTGACTTAGGCCCCGGCGTGCGCCAGGCGATGGAGATCATCGTCACACTGGGGCGGATTTACGGTGCCCGGCGGCTGGTGCCGGTGGGTTCCGTGCAGGTGGCGGGGGTCAGTTACCGTAACCTGGGAGAAGCGGGGCTGGAGTTCCTGCGCGAGTGGGCCGACCAGGGTGCACGGGTGCGCGTGCCCACGACACTGAACCCGGCCGGGATGGACCTGCGCGCTTGGCGGAAACTGGGCTTTTCGGAAGCGTTCGCTCGCCAGCAACTGGCGGTGATTGAGGTCTACCAGCGGCTGGGTGTGCGCACGACCTGCACCTGTACGCCCTACCTGGTGGGCAACGTACCCCGTTTAGGTGAACACGTGGCCTGGGCGGAGTCCTCGGCGGTGAGTTACGCCAACTCGGTCCTGGGGGCACGCACCAATCGGGAGGGCGGGCCGGGCGCGCTGGCTGCGGGCATCACTGGGCGCACCGCTGCGTGCGGCTTGCATCTGGACGAAAACCGCCGTGCCACACTGCGGGTGGTCGTGCGCTGCCCTGTACGCGAATTTTCCGATTTCGGGGCACTCGGGTACATGGTCGGGAAGGCAGCGCGCAATCGCGTGCCATATTTCGCGGGCTTGAGGGAAGTGTGCTCCGATGCTGACTTGAAGGCACTGGGGGCCGCCATGGCGGCCAGCGGCGCTGTGGCGCTGTATCACGTTGCGGGGGTCACGCCCGAGGCCGACCGGCCAGACATGCTGGTTCCTGACCACGAGACGCTCATCGTGGACGATCTGCAACCTGCCTATGCCGCGCTCAATTCCGACGTGCGGGAGATTGACCTGGTCTGGTTGGGCTGCCCGCACTCCAGCCTGGAGGAGATTGCGGAGATGGTGTGGCTACTGGCCGGGCGACGGGTGAAGGCGGCGTTGTGGATCACGACAGCGCGGGAGGTGCGGCAGATTGCCGAGGCGGAAGGGTTGGTAGCCGCAGTCGAGGCCAGCGGGGGGAGGGTGGTGGCCGATATGTGCGTGGTCGTCGCTCCGATGCAAGAACTGGGCTTTCGCACCCTGGCGACCCCCTCGGCCAAGGGAGCCACCTACGTGCCCTCCCACGCAGGGTTGCGAGTGCGCTACGGGACGGTTGAGCAATGCGTTGAGGCAGCAGTGACCGGCGTCTGGCCGGGAGAGGGCCTGCCCTGAGCGCAGCCGAAGGGGGCTTCTGTGGCCTTCGGGAGCACGAAGTAGAACGTGCTGCCTCGTTCGGGTTCGCTCTCGGCCCAAATGCGCCCGCCGTGTAACTCTACGTAGGCGCGGGCGATGGCAAGCCCCAGCCCTGTGCCTTGTTGTTCGTGTTGTGCCCGGTTGACCTGGAGCAGTGGTTCGAAGATGAGGGGGAGTTGATGAGCCGGAATCCCCACCCCGTGATCTTGAACACTAACCTGGACCCCCTCAGGCGTCTCCATCGCAGTTACTCTCACTACACCACCCTCTGTCGGGGAGAACTTGATAGCGTTGTCCAGCAGTTGCCGCAGTACCTCTTCGATCTGCTTGCAGCACACTCGTACGGGCGACAGCGAGGGGGCTATTTCCAGGACAAGTTCCACTCCGCGATCTTGTGCAGTCTCGGCAAATCTGGCAATGCCCAGGTGCAAAAGCGCGGGTAGTTGCTCGTCGGTACAGGCGAGCGACTGGTACTTATGCGCCGCCTTGCCAGTGCGGATCGTCAACCAGGTGAGCACATCTTGCACCACCTGTCCCAGCCGGTCACTCCCGGTCTTGATGCCGCGCAGGTAAGTTGTCACTAGTTCCTCGGTCAGAGCGTTGCGACCAGAGGCCATCAGTTCCAGGTAGCCCCGGATGTACGTCAGAGGTGTTCGTAACTCGTGGCCGATCATCATCGTTAGTTCGTCTTTGATCGTTGTAACCTCGGCCCGAGCCACGGCCTGTCGTGCCTGGGAGCGCTCGATCTTGGCTTGCACGACCACTAACAGATCCTCTGGCAGGAAAGGCTTGGTCAGATAGTCGTCCACGCCGAGTTCTTTACCGCGTCGTATGTCCTCCGCGCGACGCTTGGCGGTGAGAAATATGAAAGGAATGTCCACCCAGGCCGGCTCGGCTTGCACGGCCTGGCAGAACTCGTAGCCATCTATTTCTCTCATCATGATGTCCGAGAGGATCAGGGCTGGCTTGTGCTGTGCCAGCCGCTCAAGGCCCTCCCGTCCATTGGCGGCCAGCATGACCTCATAGCCAGCCAGTTCCAGTATATCGCGGATGCCCTCGGCCATTGCTGTGTCGTCTTCAA
This sequence comes from Anaerolineae bacterium, assembly GCA_030612185.1. The sequence goes on along the minus strand of JAUWOI010000022.1, from coordinate 5,041 downwards.
CGACCAGAATGCGTGCCTTCATCTCGCACTCCGTTGTGGTGTGGTTGCAGGTTGGGCGATGACCGGATTTGAGTGTTGCTCAACTTCTCGAGGAGGTTGGGCTGCGACGGGAAGCCAGACTGTGAAGGAACTGCCCTGACTCAACTCGCTTTCCACCTCGATCCATCCCTGGTGCAGTTCAACGATCTCCTTCACGATGGCCAATCCCAGGCCTGTTCCGGGTACAGCCAGCATCTGGGCCTGCTCCCCTCGGAAGAAGCGGTCGAAAATGTGTGGCAGTTCGTCCGGTGGAATCCCAATCCCGCTATCGGCGACGGTGATGGTGACATACGGGCAACCTTCGGCCTCTGCTGTCCCCAGCCGGATGGCGATCTCGCCTCCCGATGGAGTGTAACTTATGGCGTTGGCGATCAGGTTGCTCAACACTTGGATGATCTGGTTGCGGTCGCCGTTGGCCGGGGGAACTGTGGGTGGGAATTGGGTTTCCAGATGCAAGTTCTTGGCCGCAGCCGTCTGCCGGTGAATCTCGACTAGATTCTCCAGCAAGTCCTGAAGCGCGACGGGTCGAGGAATGATCAGTGCCCGACCAGCATCCAGCCGCGAGAGATCGAGTAGATTCTCGATTAGATTCTCCAGGCGTGTGCTTTCTTGCCGCAGTACCTCCAGGTACCGCATCCGTTTCTCTGGCTTACCTCTCTCGAGCAGCGAGAGATAGAGTTTCACGTTGGAGATGGGAGTGCGCAGTTCGTGTGAGACGTTGGACACGAACTGCGTTTTCAGGCGATCCAGTTCCCGCAGCCGGCTGACGTCGCTGAGCACGACCACGGCCCCCAGTGAGGGGGCCTCCTCGCTGATGGGTGTGGCCCGGGCCTGTAGCGCCAGGTCGTCCAGTTCGACTATCTCCTCCACTCCCTCGCTGGCCCGGAGGCCCCACTCGCGGATGCGACTGAGGAGGTATTCTTGGTCCTCGGCGCGCAGTTGTCCATCCAGAAGGTGTCCGGCGCGCTCGTTAGTAAGCACGATCTCCCCCTGCGGGTCGGTAACGAACACAGCATCGGCCACGCTGTGCAGGATTGCCTCGGTGCGTTCCTTCTGGCGGGCGATCTCAACTGTGCGTTCGACTACCCGCTGTTCGAGGCTGGCCGCGTGTGCCTTCAACTTGCGGTACAACAGTGCATTCTCGATGGCGGTCGCGACCTGATTAGCGATGGTGGAAAGGAGGTGCTGGTCTGCCTCTTCGAACTTCATTGGCCCTGTGCGGGCGACCGTGAGCGCGCCTAGTGGCTGCTCGCCCACAAACAGGAGCGCGTAAATATCTGAGCGCAGTGCTGGTGTATTGCCAGGGAGAACGTTGTCCGTGTTCTGCACGTGTCGTTGAATTGGAGTGACGGCTGGTGCGGGCAATGTGAGGGCGGGCCAGTGAGCGAGCATGTTACGCTCCAACTTCTTGAGCGCTGTTTCTCCCACTGGCTGGGAGATGTGGAAGAAATTATATAGTGTGCCGTCTATTTCAACCAGTAGCCCGGCGACGTCGTTGGGAATCAAGTCCCCCAACTGTCCCAGAAGCCGCTCAGGAATGCGTTCCAAATCCAGCGAGGTCATCTGGCGGCTCAGACTATACAGAGTGCGTGCCTCACGCTGGCTGGTCTCGGTCGCTTTGAAGAGTTGCGCCTGGTTCGCGGCAATGGCCAGCGAGCCAGCCATCGCTTCCAGTAACCCCATGCGTCCAGTATCCTGTGGGTTGTGCAGACCCACGATATCCAGCAGGCCGATGATCTGTCCTTTTGCAGCCAAAGGTAGCACCAGTTCGCATCGCTGTTCCCCAGAGGGGGTATTGGCAGACACGCCCTCCGATCCATCTGGGCTGATAGGCGACACCACCGCCTGGTGGCTGGTCAGGACGCGGGTGGCTGCGCTGTCTTTGGCTTCAGGCTGCCACGGTGACAGGGTGTAGTCATCAATCTCTGGAGCCTGTGCGGTGGCGCAGATCTTCAGCCCGGTCTTCTCCAGCAGGGCTACACAGACACGATCATATCCAAAGGCCGCCTGAATTTTCTGCGCCAATGTCTGGGTCAGAGCAGCGACGCTGTGCAATGTTGCGATCTCGTGCATTGCCTCATTGGCAAGAGTCATCTGTTCTGCCTGCCAGGGTAACTGAATTAAGTGTAGGCAAGGGTCTCGGCCTGCGATGCGTAGCGACGGATGAGGGGCACCAGGTCGGTGCTGAGGGTAGGCTTGGCTACAAAGCCCGCCGCGCCTGCCTCTGCTGAGGCGGATCGGTATTGGGTGGTGTCGAGCAGCGTGACGAGGATCACGGTCAGGGTGGGGTGTTTCTCCCGCAGCATGCGCGTCAATGCCAACCCGTTGACCCCCGGCATCGCGATATCCACCAGCACGACTTGAGGAGATGCCTCTCGCACCAGGTCGAGCGCGTCTTCGGCGTTGGTGGTTTCGGCCACCACCTCGATATCGGCGAAGCGGGTAAGGAAGCGGCGCATGATGCCAATGAAGGTGGGGTTATCGTCCACGATCAGAACTTTGATCGGCTCCATGTTTTTTCTCTCCTCGGCAGGCTAGTTTCTGGTACAGCAACGGACAGACTTTCCAGTCTGCCGTTCAGACAGGTTAGGAAGCCTGCTCCACACCATTTTGCAACCGAGAACCCGGCTAGTATCCAGTATCCACCTTCCACCGATGAAGTGACATACTTCTCATCCGTGGCGGAATAATCATACCGCAATCCCCCGATCGTGTAAATCCCCAATAGTACGGAGGAGGGTGTAAGAATGGCCCCGGTTTGCCAGAATTGCCTCCGTAATACTACGGAGAAATCTAATTTATTAAGGGGACACACCAGGCCTTCACCGATTTTTTACGTTTCCGTAACCCGTCTCTAACAGACGCGTGCTACAATTTATAGTAGGAGCAGCGGAGTAAGAGCAGCGGAGGTGAGCGGCGATGTTGGAGGCACAGCGACACGTTTATGAGCAGTTGCAGGACCTGATGAGCCGGTTGGCCTTGGCCGGGTTGGCTGTCACAGCCCTCGTGGTGATACTCGTTGCCCTGCTGGAGACAGGGTAGCGCGAAATAGGACAGCCATAGCCCCCAGTGCGCTCCACGCAGCGAGGCGTCCCCCTGAAAGAGGACGCCTCGTTGTCTGTTGCTGAAGGGCTGATCGTCCTGCTGGTCTCGACGCAGGGTGTTGCCCAGAAGTGTCGGTGTGCTCCTTGCTTCAGCGAGCGAGTTCCTGGCTGAAGCCTGGCTTCTAATTTCCTCCTTAGCCCTTGTCGTGTGGCACAGTTACCGTAGCGGTCGCCACCGTGCTGTTGCCGCAGGCATCGGTCACCTCATACGTGATCGTGTAGATACGTCCATCGCCGGTGCCAGAACGCTCCGCCCGCAGTTCGAACGTGAAGTCGCCCACGATCACGATGTCGTCCGGCATGTCGCCGTCGCCGAGGCCGTCGTCGGGCTCGTTCGACGTCACCGATAGCAGCGTCGCCGATGGATGTGGATCCGCGTTGTCGCTGACGGTCACGCTGACTTCCACGTAGCGGTGATTCGGAGGCCACAGCGTGTCCGGCGAGACTTCGACCTCGGGTGGAATCGCGTCGCAGAAGCCGACGACCACTGGGTCGTGGTCCGACGAGCGGTAGGGCGTGGGTGTGTACAGGTCCTGGGGCTTGTACTCCACGTTGTAGTCGATTACGGACGGCTCGTCGGTGTTGATGTGCCACACCGTGGCTCCCATCACCTGCGGGAGGGCGCTGGGGGAAGCCAGCGCGTGGTCCAGGTAGCCCGACTGCCCATCAAAGATGTAGGAGTAGGCCCACGTCCCGTCAAACATCTCAACCAGGTTGGTGTAGTCCGCATCCTCGATGGCGATGATGGGGTCCTCCTTGGCGTAGGAGTTCAGGTCGCCGATGATGAAGAAATCGTCGTCGTCGTTGTCGGTGGGGTCTGTCGCCAGCCAGTCGGCCAGAGCCTCAGCGGCATAGGTGCGGGTCAGGTTACAGTTACCCTGGCCGTCGCCCAGATCCGGGTCCCCGATAGCATCACAGGGGGAGCCCTTTGACTTTAGGTGATTGACCGCGGCGGTGAACCTCCCACCCCCCGTGCTGCGCTCGAAGGTCTGGGCCAGCGCCGGACGGTTGTAGTCAGAGTTAAAGTCGGGATCCACCGACGAGTCGAGGATCGCGGCCGCCCCCACCGGGGTGACAGTGCCGGGCTTGTAGATAAAGCCGACGGCGATCTCGTCCGTGCCGACCTGGGCCACACCCGGATCAATGAAGGCGTAGGTGCCGGCCCCAGTGACGTCATTCAGTCCGTTCACCAGGTCCGCGATGGCACTGTATTGATCGTATCCGTCGTTCTCGATCTCCATCAGGCCGATCACGTCGGCGTCCATAGCCACGATGGCGCTGATGATCTTGTCGCGCTGGCGGGTAAACTCCTCGGGCGTATATGCCCCCCGTGAGGTGGGGAAGCCGCCGCCCATGCCGTCGCCGTTGAAGTAGTTCAAGACATTGAAACTGGCGATCTTGATCACCCCGCCCACGTCATCAGGCCCCGCCGTGCGCTCGTTGACGCGCGTAAACTCGACCGGCTCGGTCGGATGCACGCGATAGTAACGAGCCGGAGGATATGACGAGTTTATGGGACCATAATCAACCACACCGGTCAGACCGGCTACCGTATCTCCAGCCCGGAGGGTGTCTTCCGCGCCTATGTAGGGGATCGGGTCCGGGTTCTGAGAGGTCGTGCCATCGTCCAGCACAAACATGCGACGCAGGTTCTCCTCCGCCATAGTGATGGCCTCGGGGGTCAGAGGGCGGTAGGTGTTGGTGGGGTTGAACAACCGCCCCTCCGAGGACATTGTCACCTGGCCATAGCGGCCCTGGAAGTAATTCTGGCTGGCGGTCAGGTCCTCGGGGAGGGTGACCAGCATACCTTCGTATGGCTCGAGGTCGGCGGGCAGATCAACCTCTGTCGGGGCTATGCTGCTTGAACCGCAAACCGCCATATCGCTGATATACCCTAG
>JAUWOI010000159.1 GCA_030612185.1 Anaerolineae bacterium | reverse complement strand
CCTACATGTGGGTCAGTGGATACCGTTACGTCAGTTGGCGGCAGGAGAACAACGACCGTCTGGATTTGGTAGCCGACCGGCGGCAGTACCAGGTCGGCGACACGGCGACGATCCTCATCCCGCACCCATATCAAGGCCCCGTCAAAGCGCTCATCACCATCGAGCGAGGACACATCTACCGCCACTGGGTGCAGACCCTGGAGACCAACTCGGAGCAGATCGAGATCCCCATCACCGAGGACCTCATCCCCAATGTCTTCGTCTCTGTGGTCGTTGTAAAGGGAGAGGATGAGACCAACTCACTGTCCAGTTTTAAGATCGGCTACATCCAACTGCCCATTGAGACCACCGAGAAAGAGTTGAACATCACGCTGACGCCCGACAGGCCGCCCGACGAGCACTACCAGCCGGGCGAGACGGTGACCTACGACGTGAACGTCAGCGACAGCAAAGGGCATCCGGTCGAGGCCGAACTGGCCCTCAACCTGGTGGATCTGTCGGTGATCTCGCTGGCCGACCAGCCGGGGCTGGATATTGTGAGCCACTTCTGGCGTGAGCGGGGGCTGGGCGTGCGCACGGCCAGCGGACTGACGCTCTCGTCAGAACGTATCAACCTGGCGCTGGCACCCGAGGCCAAGGGGGGTGGTGGCGGCGGCGGCCTTGACGAGGAGTTCGGCGTCGTGCGGCGACGCTTCCTCGACACCGCCTACTGGAACCCGACCGTCCGTACCGGCGAAGACGGCCACGCGGAGGTCAGCGTGGAACTGCCGGACAACCTGACCACCTGGCGTATGGGCGCCCGGGGTCTCACCGCCGACACGCTGGTCGGCCAGGCCGACGTGGACGTCGTGAGCACCAAAGACCTGCTCGTGCGCCCGGTGACGCCGCGCTTCTTCGTCGTCGGCGACGAGGCGGAACTGGCGGCCGTGGTGCACAATAACACTAACGGATCGCTGGAGGTGGAGGTGGTTTTCGAAGCGGACGGACTGCAAGTTGGCAAGTCTGCAAGTGTGCAAGTGAGCATTCCTGCCAACGACAAGGTCAAGGTGACGTGGCCGGTGACGGTGGAGGCCACGCCGGAGGTCACGCTGCGCTTCGGCGCGCGGGCGGTGGGGCAGTTGGTCAGCGCACTCCCCTCCCCTCGCAGGGGAGGGGCCGGGGGAGGGGTCTCTGACGCTGTCGAAATCCCACTGCCGGTCTATCGTTACAGCACGCCGGAGGTGGTTGCCACCGCCGGTCACTTCGATGCCGACGAGCAACGACTTGAGGCGGTGGTGCTGCCCCCCAGTTACGACCCCACCCAGGGCGAACTGTCAGTGCACGTGGACCCGTCGCTGGCAGCCGGTATGGTGGACGGTCTCGATTACCTGGAGCACTATCCCTACGAATGTACCGAGCAAATAGTCAGCCGCTTCCTGCCCAACGTCGTCACCTACCGCGCCTTCAAGGAACTGGGGCTCGCCGAAGTCCGGCCTGACCTGGAAGGGGCGCTGCCCGAGTTGGTCAGCACCGGCCTGCAACGGCTGTACAACCGGCAGCACTACGACGGCGGATGGGGCTGGTGGGTGCTCGACGAGTCCGACCCATACCTGACCGCCTACGTCCTGCTCGGGATGATCGAGGCAGAGCGGACCGGCTTCGTGGTGGCAAGGATGGAGCAGGCGGCAGACTTCTTGCAGGACAACCTGGGCAAACCCAGGGATCTGGAGCATCATTGGCAGGCCAACCGGCAGGCCTTCATCCTGTACGTCCTTGCCGAGGCCGGCCAGGGAGACCTGGGACGCACAATCGCCCTCTTCGACCGGCGTGACGTGTTGGATACCTTTGGCAAGGCCTACCTGGCGCTGGCGCTGGGCTTGCTGGAGCCGGATAAGCCAACCCGCGTGGACGCCCTGCTCTCCGACGTCACCAGCGCCGCCATCGTCAGCGCTACTGGCGCGCACTGGGAGGAGAGCCGTGCGGACTACTACGCGATGAACACCGACACCCGCTCCACCGCTATCGTGCTGGCCGCTCTGGCGCGGCTGGACCCGGACAACGCGCTGGCCCCCAACGCTGTCCGCTGGCTGATGGTCGCCCGCAAGGACGGCTACTGGGAGACGACGCAGGAGACCGCCTGGGCCATCATCGCGCTCACCGACTGGATGGTGGCCACCGGCGAACTGGAGGGGGCATACAACTGGCAGGTGGTCGTCAACGGCGTTTCGCTGGGCGAGGGGAGCGTGGCCCGCGAGAACATTGATGAGACAGTGAAGTTACAGATCAAGGTCGCCGAACTTCTGGCCAACGAGGCCAACCGCGTCGCCATCGAGCGATGGGCGCCCGAGGGGCAGGAGGAGGGGACCGGCCGGCTGTACTACAGTTTGTACCTGCGCTACTTCAAGCCGGTGGAAGAGGTGACCGCCCTCAACCGGGGCATCATCGTCAGCCGCAAGTACACGCTTACCGACTGCGAGTCGGAGGAGGAGCCGTGCCGGGCGATAACGCAGGCGCAGGTGGGAGACGTGATCCAGGTGAAGTTGACCATCATCGCGCCCAATGACCTGCACTACGTGGTGGTGGAAGACCCCTTCCCGGCCGGCGCCGAGGGGGTGGACCAGAGCCTCAAGACGACGAGCATCGTCGGCGAAGCGCCCGAACTGACCCGCACCGACCAGCGCAGCCCGTGGGGCAGTGGCTGGGGCTGGTGGTGGTTCAGCCACACCGAACTGCGCGACGAGAAGGCGGTGCTCTTCGCCACCTACCTACCGCGCGGCACGTACGAATACACCTATCTCATCCGCGCCAGCCTGCCCGGCGAGTACGGCGTGATCCCCACCCACGCCTACGAGATGTACTTCCCGGAACTGTTTGGGCGGAGCGATGGGGGAATGTTCACCATTGAGGACACGGACACGGATTAGCAGGCTGGCACTATCCGTTACGATTGACAGCACTTGCGGGCTTAAATCTCCGGTCGAGACGTAATTTTACACCCAAACAGCGTCCCAACTTGCGGGAGGGTGAGTGGTAAATCCATCAATCCTAAATCAACAAATCTCAAATCATCAAATCTCAAATCATCTCAGGGTTGCACTACACCTGATCTGACCTGCCAGCCGTACCGCCGGTAGGCCATTTCGTCATAACCGATGCCCACCTTGCCCAGTCCAATGTGGACGTGCCAGTGATGGGACCAGTCAAAGTTGTGGCGGAACCACCTGCGTCTGTCCAATAACAGAATCTCAGGGCTGTCTTTGACGTGAATTTCCACAGTCCAGGCCCAGATGCCCGGATCGTACACCCACACCCGGAAGCGCCAGATGCACAGTGCCCGAGTAATGCGGGTCTCCTCTTGCTGTGTCTTCGGATTCCATAATCTGTGTTTGTAGGCTGCTAGTTTCATTGTTCCTCATTGAAGCGATGATGGAGCGATGGTCAACATGCTCGCTTTGTTGATGATAGTATACCCGTTGGGCGTGAATATAATGTTGGGAGAAGATAAAAAACTGATTAATAATGGGACGCAGATGCACGCAGATTTTCGCAGATAGGAAGAAAGAATCAGCGCACATCTGCGTTCACCTGCGCCTTCCCAACCGCCTCTTGACATCCTCTGCCCCGTGCTGTATAGTGAATTCCGCACAAAAACACTACAACGAATGGAGAAATAAACGAATAGGCGATCCCGAGGCAAGACCTGTCAATTTGACGTCGTGGATACCCTGGAAGCAGCATTGAACACAGGCGACGCGCGAGTTCTAATCACCCAAGCGGGGCACACGGATTGGGTTGAGCCCCAGATCCGTTCCATTCTAAATTCGTTGTAGTGTTCCTGGCGAAGAGTTTTTATGCAGAACTCTCTATGGTGAATTGTGGGGATTCGACATTTTGGAGGCGCGGTAAGTGGTTGCTACATCGGTTGTGGGCAAGGCCTGGGCGCGGGAACTCTACGCGATGTTCGCCCCTATCCGCGAAGAGGCCCAGACGATGAACGAGGCCGAGATTGACGCCCTGATAAGCGAGGCGCTAGACGAGGTGCGATCGCAGGACGACGATGCCATCGTTGATCGCTGCGGGACGCGAGGAGAGCAGGATCGTGGTTGATACGCACGCCGTGCAAACCGAGTTATTCGAAGTTACTGAACTCCCCGGCCGGCCGATGCTCCACTGGCACGGCAAGCGGCCCCTGCGGGAAATCCCCTACTACCCGGCCCAACTCCGCGAGCGGTATGGGACTGGATGTACTGGATGAGACGTGGTTTGGGATGGTGGGACGCTGAACGATGATGCAGGGGGCCTTTCACGACAACAGGCAGGAGCAAGTGACTGTGGGATTTTACCCCGTGATCAAACTCTGTCTCAAAACGGATGGCTTGACAGTAGAAGTCGCGCCGTCAGAAGGCCGAGAGGATCAGCCCTCTCGCAAAGAAACCATTGGCCCATTCGATGTCATCCGAGGCACTGAGCCATGCTATTCGGCCTCATTGGTCTACTGTGCCGAACCTGGGCCGGGGCAGGCTTGCCTCCAGGCCAGAGAACAAACCGGCTACGATTTGTGGCTTGAGTGGGAAGGCACGGACGCTCCACAGATCCTCCTGGGTGACGACGGGACTTCTCTGCCTCTCAAACACCACGGCCAAAAAGGGTACGCTACCCTCAACTGGGGCAACTACGTGGGGGCCAGCGCCGTGCGGGTGGTGTGGGATGGACGAGAACTGGGCCGTCTGCCTGTCGAGGTACGCTCGCGCAAGATGGGCTACCTCGACGACTATCGCAAGATGTTGGACGACATCAGCGAACGGCTGGCTGCCCTGATCTTTGACTATGGTTCCCCCACAGCAGTCTATACCCAACGTGCGGCCCCCGATGAACACGTGGCTTACCTCGACTATCTTTTCCTCCGCTACCTGATGGATGAGAAGCGTCTCCCCCTCCATTTTCGCCTCGTAGCCGCGAACCCTCATCACACCACCGAGCGCGAGGTCGTGTGGACCGACCTGGCCCTTGCTCGTTCGTTGACGCCTCGTTCGCTGCAGGCCGTGTATGCCCACGCCGAGCACCTGGCCCGTCCGCAACGGGTCGTCGCCCCGGCGCTGCAGTCCCAACTTCACGGTTATGTGCCCCGCCAACTGCTCGACGACCGCGTGGTGACCACCTTTGACACCGCGCCCAATCGCTTCGTCAAGCACTTCCTTGGGCAACTCGTTCTCAAGCTGCGCGAACTGGAGGCACGCTTTGGCACCGACAGTCGGGGTGAACACCTGGCTGAGGACTGCCGTCGTTGGCGGCGCAGCATTGAGAACCTGGCGCGAGTTCATTTTCTGGAGGAAGTGGGCGAGATGCACGTCTACCCTGCCGGTTCGCAGGTGCTTCTCAAGCGAGAGGGGTATCGCCAACTCAACGACTACTACCGTCGCTTCCTACTCACGGGCAAGGTAGTGTGGGAGGACTTCGAGGAACTGCTGAAGACACCCAACAAAGACATGGCCACCCTGTACGAGTACTGGTGCTTCTTCCAACTGCTCGACGCCGTGGCCCTCGCGCTTGGCGCCCAAATTGACCCCAGGCAGTTCATCGTCGAGGAGGGAGGCATCTTCCGGGTTACCATCAACCAGAGCGACAAGAGTCAGTGGTGGGTGGGGCAGGCAACTGTCCGTTACAACCGTTACTTCCGCCACCAAGTGGGTGAGTCCTACTCGGTCACTCTGCATCCCGATTACACCGTCGAGTTGCCTGGTGGACGGCGATTCATCTTTGACGCCAAGTACAAGTATGATGAACCAGGCCAGTTTATGAACAGCGAGGTGGGCGCGGACGAGGAACGGGACGAGGAGGAGCGGCTGGTCTACAAGAAAGGCGATCTGTACAAAATGCATACTTATCGCGATGCACTCAAAGCAAAGGCAGTGTTCATTCTTTACCCTGGAAACCAGTTTAGGGCCTTCGATACGAACGGACAGGCGCACACCGATCCGAAAAACCTGTTCTCCGACTTTGGGGGGGTAGGTGCGATTCCGTTAACACCCTTGGAGTCTTCTAAACCGTGGTTGCAAGACAGTATCCGCTATCTACTTGCATCGACTTCGAGCCACACACAGATGGCGGGATTGGAGAAACAAAATGACGTTGCGAGATGATCTTTTTAGTCTAGTCGAATCTCCAGAGATGAAGAGCGCGATTCAGTTGTATAGATCACAGCCTGATGAGAATGCAAAAGACAGGTTAGTCAAGCAATACGCTTATGAGCAGATACGACGCCTCATTGCGCCCGACGCACTTGGTCATTTCAGCGTGGATGACTTTAACAAGCATATCCTGCAAATAGGTGGGATTATTCATAAGGGCAAACAGTACAAAGCCTGGAAATTCTATCCAGACTACTCAGTGAACGAATTGAAAACCATGCTCGAGAATGGCACGGCCCAGGTTGTTGGAAGTTGCACCTGGGGATTCGGAGTGAATGACGTTCGGGCTTACTTCAAAAAGGCAAATTTGAGCGAGGGAGAGATACTCAAGCAGCTACATGATACTTTGCAGCGACTCCAGGATGATGCCGAGCCCATCAGGGAGCGATTGAAAAAAACACGGTCCGCTCGTCATGGACTATGGCCCAACCTGGCGACGGGCACATTGATGGTTCTGCACCCAGATGAATGGATTGTTTTGAATGGTAGATCCGCCAAGGCATTGAAACTTCTTGGGCTAGCGAGAGGGCTAAGTTACACAGTAGATAATTACTTGGTTTACAATGAACTTGCGAAACAGATTCGAGATCGTTACGATTTGGAAGACTTGGCTGAAGTGGATGCGGTGTTCTCTAAGTATGTAGACGCTGACGGCGATGGTCCACCACCACCGCCGCCACCACCGCCGCCACCAACAACACCAACAACAACAAGACTTTTGAGCAGCCTCACCGACTATGTGGCAGGTCGCGGGTTTTACTTTCCCCCCGAATTGCTCGTCACCTACTATCTCTCCCTGCAAACCAAACCCTTCGCCATCCTCACCGGCATCAGTGGCACCGGTAAGACCAAACTGGCGCAACTGTTCGCACAGTGGATGAGCCCGACCGATGGCGAAGGAAACTATGCTTTTGTCTCTGTCCGGCCTGATTGGATGGACAGCCGTGGATTGCTTGGCTTCCACAATCTCATCACCGGCACTTACAGTGCCACAGATTTCCTCCGACTCTTGTTGCAGGCCACCATCAATCTCAAAAGCGACAAGCCATGCCCTTATTTCGTCATCCTCGATGAAATGAACCTGGCCAAAGTAGAGTACTACTTCGCCGATTTCCTGAGCGTGATGGAGAGCCGGTACCTCCAGGATGGTGAGGTAAAACAATCGTCACTCCGCTTACACGATTTGCCCCGCTGTGTGCTCGCTCAAGGCGAATCATCCTGGGGCGAGGAAGCGGAAGTGGGAGAAGCAGAGCCATGTATGTGTTATGTGCGCTGCGATGGCTGTCCGCTACGCCAGGGAGTGGATGAGCGACAGTGGTCGCGTGGGAAGAGTGACTACGACACTGCACACAAGTCCGGTTTTGATCCCACACGCTATGTCCCCCCCCGACTATACGTACCACGCAATGTTTACTTCTCCGGCACAGTAAACGTGGATGAGACAACTTACATGTTCAGCCCCAAAGTGCTGGACCGCGCCAATACCATAGAGTTCAACGAGGTGGATCTGGAGAGCTATTTCGTGCGAGAGCGTGGCGCCAGCAGTGCCGGCCCAGCCAATGATGCTGCCCGGGCCGCGTTTACGTTTGATGGCAAATTCACTCTTCTTCCCAAAGCGGTGCCGATACGCACCGATGAAGAGATGTCACCATATCGTGAGCAGTTGGTCGCACTCAACAACCTGCTCCAGCCATACAAGATGCACTTTGGCTACCGCGTCGCTGATGAGGTGTTGCTCTACCTGTGGAACGCGAAGAATCTGAGCGACCCTGCCTTTGACCTTGACACTGCCTTTGACCACCAACTGTGTCAGAAAGTACTGCCCAAGTTCCATGGTTCGCAGGCCAAACTGCAGGCCCCGCTAGAGCATCTGCTGCTGTTCTGCGTTGATTCCGAAAGGCAGCCCTCAATACCAGGCGCAGAACTGGAGCCAGCAGATCGCAAACATATCCGCGAGCTGAAGAGCAAATCGGTGGATGATATTCATTCGCATGGGGCACGTTACCCTCGTGCCGCGCACAAAGTCCGGAGAATGTTGGACACTTTGGAGAAAGATGGTTTTGCTGGTTTTGCGTAGGGTTTGAAGCGCAGAGGCAATGCCTCAGCACACATCCCAACGTCAAGGCCAAAGAGGAAGCCACCCGAGAGGTAAAGCAATCGCATTTATCCCATTCGCTCGGCCTGGATCGCCAGATCCAGGCCCTAGCCACTGGATTTGGCAATCCAGCGGGAGCAGAAAGGGCTTTTCGATATCCCAAAGTCTGCCCGACATTATAAATGCGATTGCCCTGGCCCGAGAGGTCTTCGAGGCCCTGAACGGCATCCTATACTACATCAAGCCCGACGACGAGATTCGCCGGGGCGTGGCGTTTTCTGTAACCGCATGCGGCCCAGAGTACGCCCGACGCGCCGGTCGGTGATGCGGCCCGGGTCGTCGTCCTCTCTCTTGGCGACGGCTCTGGCGATCAGCACAATCTGTTCCGTGGCGATCACAAAGTCTGAGAGGGTCTCTATATTAATGGCACTAATGGAATTAATGGCACTAATGGCACAGGGCGTTTAACTTGAGGGAGTGGTGAACGAGGAAGCGGGTATTCAAG
>JAUWOI010000281.1 GCA_030612185.1 Anaerolineae bacterium | reverse complement strand
GGGTAGTGGGCGGCGGGGGTGGCTGGGTGGTTGGGGGGGTAGTTGGCTGGGTGGTGGGTTGGATAGTTGACTGGTCGGTTGGTTGACTTGTCTGTTGGTCAGCAGGTGGGGCGGCGATATCTGTGGGCTGTGGAGTATCGGTGAGTGGGATGGGTGACGGGAGAGAAGCAGGAGTGACGGTCGGGGACGGGGGCTGAACATCAGTGATTGAGGCCGCGGGCTGAGCCGCGTCGGGTGGGCAGACCTGCTCGAAGGCCACGACCGGAGGAGCGGTGGAGCCGTCGCCCCACACCCAGCCGTCCACATCGCCATCGTGCACCTGCCAACCGCTGGCACCGACGCCAGAGATGGCCCAGGAACCATCGGGACGGCGGTGGGAGTAGATCCAGTAGGCACACGGAGCACCCCGGCATTGGCAGAAGCAGTCCTGGCCCGCGAAGCAGCCTTCGCCACCGATTGCACAGACGCCGTAGCCCAATCCCCCGTAGGCGTCGAGCGTGACCCCCAGGCCAGAGCGCCGCAACAGTTCCGCGCCGCTGATGCTCTCCTCGGCGAAGGCAACGCAAGCGCTGACGACGTTTCCGTCACCATGCACCACGACCAGGCCTACCCGGTGCAGGTCAGGCTGCTGGGCGCGAATGGGTGCAGCCAGCACAACGACCAGAGTCAAACTCAAGATACCGATTCGCAGACGCATTGTTCGGAAATCTCAGTAGAGGCCCTGCATCAACAGGGATACCATTGCCGAGGCAGGGCCTCGTCTACTTTTTTCGTACGCTAGCGGCGGCGCAAGGCAAAATCCCGCACCCAACGCGGCGACGCCTAGCGCGACCAGACCCACGGGCAGCAGAACAGTCCCGCCCGATTCGGGCAGGAGGACAATGCCTGGCCCCGTCACGGACCCCAGCACGTTGATTGCGCCAACACGCGGCAGGTGCACGAAGGTATAGCCTGCTATGGCGGGGATGGCTTGCGCGGTTGCCAGCACGTTGGGGTAGGGCATAGCCGCCTGCCAGAAGAAAGCACCACTGGTGGGATCGTGCAACGTGACCAGTGCGCCGAGGGGATCGGTGCCGCTGGGCGTCCAGTTGCTCAGTGATTCGCCTGCTGCCAGGAGCGCTTGCAGCACGACGGCGGTGGAGTTGGCGTCCGTGTCGGTGCCGTAGTCGGAGGGGTTCTGGTAAGGGAAGCCGCCGTCATCGTTCTGTACCCGGTGGAAGTAGGCAAAGGCCTCGCCAATCTCGTCCCGGTGGCCGGTGACGAGCAGCGCCTGGACAGCCAGAGCGGTCGTGTTGGTGTCGCCAGTGCCAGCCGTCGTGCCACCAAAGAGTGCCCACGCACCGTCAGTACACTGGTTATCCAGCAGATACTGGGCAGCCCTGTCGGGAACTGGTTGATCAGCATTGAAGAGCGCCAGCACTACCAGTGCCTGGTCGAAGATGGTGCTGCCGTAACTGCCTGTGGTATCATCGTAGGCCGCGTTCAGTTCGGCGATAAGATCATGCCCGGCGAACGTAGTTGGTTCCTGCCCGGTTGCCAGCAGCGTCAGCACGGCCTTAGCCTTCAGGCCGAGTTTGTCCACTGCGCCCCCTGCAACCTGGGCGTAGAGATAATCCAGAGGCGAGTTGCCACCATTCGACACCCACGTACTGGCATCCTGGCCGCTCGCGGTGATAGCCAGGATGACGTCATAGGTCGTGCCCAGGTCGGCTCCTTCACTGAAGCCGTTAGTGAAACCACCGTCTGGCTGCTGCTGAGCAGCCAGGTAGTCCAGTCCCATCTCGACCGGGTCTTCTGCCTGCGCCGGTAGAGCAAAAGTCACGAGTAAAGCCACAGCAAGCCAACTCACTACAAACACACGAGACACACGAGACATCAGAAATCTCCTTTATTTCTTTGTCATTGGTCATTCGTCATCTAAACAAAAAGCCCTCCCCCTCACATCAGTTGGGGAAGGGCCGTTGGTACTAGAGAACCCTTTATGCGCCACCCCCTTTCCACGAAGGTTACTGTGTGCACTGACAGAGGCGGGTATCCTGGCTTGTTAGTCTTATAGTCTGGTGGTCTCGTAGTCGCATCGTCTGACTATTTGACTACTTGACTATCTGACTAACCTACAGTTGCGGGACAGTGCCGGACTTTGACCGGCTTTCCCCTTTGTGTCCCTCGCGTCCGGGCTCCGGGACACCTCTGCCGTAGCAGTATGCGGTTGTGGTGCAAGTATAGCACAGGGGGGATGGAGTGTCAAATCAAGAACGCGGATTGCAGGGCACCAACGGATAACTTGTTGCATTTGCGTGTCGTTGTGGTATACTTTTTATGGTAATGGTAATCGCACTTTCCGCCAAGTGGCACACGTACCCTGACCGGTTCGATTGGATCGCGGAGCATGGATTTGCGATAGAGTATTCGCCCAACCCTGAAGCATTCGCTTTGCTTCCCACGCACATAGACCCGTTGCTCAAGACGGGCATCTCCGTGCGATACCACGGTTTTTTCCCGCGCCATGAGATCGGACACGCTGATGTCACCATGGCCGACCGTGCTATGCACGTTCACCTGTCGGCACTGGAAGCGATGCGCGGCCGGGGGGAACAGGTCATCACTGTCCACACCGGCCTTGATCGAAAAGCCCCGTTCGATTCCGGCCGGGTTGTAGCGAACCTTTCGCGGCTGGTCCAGTATGCACAGAACCTGGGCATCATCGTCTGTCTGGAAAACTTGCGCCGAGGCCCGACTAGCAACCCAGAAACCGTTGTCGAATGGGCACGCGAATCTGGGGCGATGATCACCCTGGACATCGGACACGCAGTTTCTTGCCGGCGCGTTCAGAGCGGCGAACTAACCCCCCTCGATTTCGTCGAGATGTTCGCGGATCGGCTGTTTGAGGTACACATGTACGAACGGGAGACAGACCGGCATCATCCCCCGCAAGACTTAACTGTCATCGGGCCAATCGTTGAGCGCTTGCTGACTACCCCGTGTCCGTGTACATGGTGGACGATTGAGTTGGACGATTATGACGAGGCCTTGGCGACCAGGACTTTATTGCTCGACTATTTGCAAGCAAGGCAAGATGGTACCTTCTCATTACCCCGGGTGATGTAGTCGGAATGGCATTCCGACTTACTCTTGCCCCCACTTTTTGAGAGGATACGCAAGATGCTCTATACAACAGCCGGAATGTGATCCGCATGGCGGAGAAGGTCAGGAGCACAGTGCAGGCTGAGGAGCAGGCGTAGGATGAAGTCGCAGGCCTAAGGCGCAGGCACGAATCCTAGAATCGTCTCAGGATGAGTGTCGGTCATGAGCAAGAAGCCCCGGTCGTCGAGGCGCACCACTCCTTCCCAGTTACGAGAGTGATCGTCGTCAATCAACTCAAGTTGGATGGGCGGGGTATCAACGAGCGAAATACCGCTTGCGGTGTATTGGAACTCCACTAATCGCTCGACGGTGGTGAACCGGGCGTGGGTGGGGCCCGCGCCATATTTGGCCGCCAGTGCGTCGGCTGCCGGTTTGAGTTTGGTCTTGTCTCCTGGCCAGAAATAGTTCAGCGCCCAGAAGCGACCGGTGTTGTCCAGGGCTGTGGCGTCGGTGATGCGGTATTCGACGGTAGGAAAGGGGACGACAGGATCCATGGGCTGGAGAGAGAGGTCAAATGACCGGGCTACTGGTGCAGGGTTGACGACAGCACCGTTTGCCTCGTAGATGGTGATGAGCCTGTCCCCCGCGACCAACAGGGCTTCGTCGGTCATGTTGCCTAAGTCAGCCTGGGGTGGTATTTCAGTCAGGGTGGTGACGTCAAGGCGCATCATGCTCAGGTCAGGCGTTATCTCCCCTGCCACCAGATAGCCCAACATTGACCTCCCGGGCTTCGATTCGATGGTTACGAACACTCGATTATCCTGAAAGGCGATGGCCTCATATCCCTCAAATCCTGCGATCTGTTGGGCCAGGCCGGGGGCGAAGAAGGCGATGCCTTGAGGTATGATCGGCGCGTCAGATGTGCTATCCAGAAAGGCAAGAATATCCTCTTTGGAGATAGCGAAGACCTGCCCATCGTCATGGGATGAAAACCGGCTGGGATACTGAGGCAGGATGATCAGATAGTCGCCATACCAGGCCAGGCTTGAGACTTCAGATCTCTTGTCTGCCAGAGTTCCTGCCAGCGGGATAACCCTCACCAACTGTTCAGAAACCGTGACGCCCACGTCGGTAGGGATAGGCGATGCGACAGCGGAGGGTATTGCAGCAGTCGGGACGGTGCCACAACCGTCTAGAAACAGGCCCGCTGTCAGGATCAGGCAGATGACAAGCGCATGCCTTGTTCTGAGTACTGGCTGATTCTTCACTCAATCCCTCCCCAAATCCATTGAAAGTCGCCACGGGGATTGCCCCCCGCGGCAACCCGCACTCCCGCGCCATGGCTGCATCTCCCAGCCGCACCTCCCACCGCCCCTCGCACCCCAGCGCAGCAGAGGCCAGCACGAAATGGGCCATCACGATGCCTCCGTCTATGGGCGCAGGCCGTACCAGCGCAAGCGCCACGTGGTTTGGCCTGATGATGAAGCGCCACGGCTGGCGGTTGACGGCCGAAGGGGCCAGCCGGGCGTGCTCCAGGATAGTAACCGGCGTCGGATCGGCTCTGCCCGGCGACCACGGCTCACCCCAGCGGTCGGAGAAGACAATGTCCGTCAGGGGCTTTCGCCGGTGACCACCAGCCAGATAGCGCACGGTGCGGCTGTGGAAACGGCCCCAGCGGTCCCTGGCAGGATAGCCCAGTGCACAGACCGCCGCTGCCACTTCTCCCGGTGCCAGCCCCACGGCGTCCCCGGCGCGCTGTGCATCGTAGGAGCCGGTCACCCAGCAGGTGCCCAACCCCAGATGGGTCGCCTCCAACACCACCTGCTCTAGCACGTAGCCCAGGTCGAGCCGGGCCACGTCGCTTTCCTCAGGCAGCACCCCCACCAGCAGGTGCGGCGGGTTATGCACCAGCCCGTAGGAACCGATCATGTAGGTGAGGATACGCCGCGTCCGCTCCACGCCGCTGACTAACACGATGCGCGGGGGGACACTGGTCAGATGGTCAGCCCCGTCGGCCAGGTCAGACAGTCGCTCAAGCAAGCCCGGCTCCACTGGATGCCCGTCATAATCGCGCACGCTCACCCGTTGCCGCATAGCCGCGAGCACGTCCATTCAACCCGTCTCCTCACCCTCCAGCACGGCCTTCAGCGCCGCGATTGCCACCTCTAGCATCTCATCATCTGGCTCGCGAGTCGTCAATCGCTGGAGCGCCAGGTTCGGCGCGATTATCACCCGCATCCAGGGCCGGTCGGCCAGGCGGGCCGTCAGGCGGAGAGTTTCGTAGGCAATGCCTGCGATGACCGGAAGCAGCGTGATCCGGCTGAGCACACGCCAGAGCAATGACGGCGTGCTGAAGGGAGCGAATATCAGGACCGTCAACACAACCACTATCAAGAGAAAGGCCGTGCCACAGCGGGTATGAGCCGTCGAGAAGGGGCGTACATCGTCCACGGTCAGTTCCGCTCCTGCTTCGTAAGCGTGGATCGTCTTATGCTCCGCGCCGTGGTAGGCGAACACGCGCCGTATATCGGGCATAAACCCGACGGCCCACATATAGCCCACAACTATGAACAGTCGCACGATCCCTTCCAGCAAGGAACTAAGCCACTCCAAAGGGATAGCGAGTAGTCCCACCAGGAACGAGGGCAGCACCACGAAGAGCCCTACGCCCAGTCCAATCCCCACAAGCGCCGTTCCCCAACCAACAGGGCCTGTTAGCGATACCTCCTCGCCCGTCGCCACGTCGGCGGACATCATGAGTGCCTTCATCCCCAAACCGAGCGCATCCCACAACGTCACCAACCCGCGCAAGAAAGGGATACGGCTGATCGGCCCACGGTAGAGTGCCTCGTTGAGCGGTTCCGTCTTCACTATGATGTGTCCCTCGGGGTGACGCAGCGCGACTGCCAGCATGCGCGATCCACGCATCATCACCCCTTCGATGACTGCTTGCCCTCCGTAGTTAAACGGTTTACCCACTGGATGCCTCCTCAGGATAACGTATATAACAAGCAGGGGCGCAGCCACCGCGCCCCTACTTCC
>JAUWOI010000033.1 GCA_030612185.1 Anaerolineae bacterium | reverse complement strand
GTCGCGCACGCGGTGATCGTGGATGTTCGCGACCAGGAGCGGGTCAATAGGGTGGTCGAAGAACACCGGCCCGACGTCATCTTTCACGCCGCCGCCCACAAACACGTCCATCTCATGGAAGCCAGCATGGGAGAGGCCATCACCAATAATGTTCTGGGCACCTGGAATGTCGTGCGGGCCGCCGAACGATACGGGGTCGAGCGTTTTGTCATGATCTCAACCGACAAGGCCGTCAACCCGACCAGTGTCATGGGCGCGACTAAGCGGTTGGCCGAATTGCTGGTGATGGCCACCGCCCAGCACTCGGGGCGAGCCTACATGGCCGTGCGCTTCGGTAACGTACTGGGCAGCCGCGGCAGCGTCATCCCCGTTTTCCAGCGGCAAATTGCCGCCGGCGGGCCGCTGACGCTCACCCACCCCGATATGTACCGCTATTTCATGACCATCCCCGAAGCGGTGCAACTGGTGCTCCAGGCCTCTGAATTGGGCCAGGGCGGTGAGACATTTGTGTTGGATATGGGGCAGCCAGTCCGGATTCTGGACCTGGCCACCGACTTGATCAAACTGTCCGGCTTGGAGCCTGGACGCGACATCAAGATTGTCTGCACCGGCATCCGCCCTGGCGAAAAGTTAGGTGAGGAACTTTTTCTGGAGAGAGAAGACTTCCGGCGCACCAAACACCCTAAAGTCTTCGTCGCCACCGATGGAAACCCAATCGAGGCCGGCATGTTGGCACAGGTGGCGATTGAACTCGTCAATCTGGCCAGGCGAATGGAATCCCAGAACACTGCTGGGCAGATGCGGGATCTCCTCCCTGAGATTTGTCACTACATTGATGATTATCCGCCCCGGCCTCAGCCATTGCTGCCGCAGCCGGCCGTCACACCTGAAGCCTCACAGCCTGACCGCCAGCCCGTGTTCGTCGGGCCCAAGATATGGGGCAAACCACTGATAGTCAGGCCTGCGCCGGCATAAACGCCTGCCAGAGGTGCAACGCACTTGTTTCTTGCCATTTCAGCGATTTCGTCCAGCAGCCTGCCACGAGCCCCGCCACGCCTGCCACGAGAGTACTCTCGCAGTGGAGTACTCGCGGTGGTACTCGCAGTGGATTGCACCGTAGAACAGGCAAATTTGCGGCAAAAGTGCGTTGCACCTGAGTAGTAGCGTGTGGGCCTCGGTCTAAGCAGGATAGTAAAACAGATGGGAGGCAACGTGAACGTCAAATTGCCACTATTTAGATCGGCTTTGGTCTTAGTCCTGGGGCTGTCGGCCCTGACCCTCGTCACCGTTGGGCTCTCCGGCCAGGCAGTCACGGCACAGACCGTGGGCTGGATCTGGTACGTGGATGGGAACTGTGCCACCGGCGGCGACGGTACGATGAGCAGTCCATTCCAGACCATCAATCAAGCGCTGGCCGTCGCCGGTGATAGTGACACCATCCTGGTAGCCCAGGGGACATACACCGAAAACCTGTCCATCAACATCCAAGTCACATTGATGGGCGGCTACGCCGCGACTTCCCCCACCTGGACGCGAGACATCACCCACTACGAGACGATCGTCACGAGCGACGACACGATGGTACCAGGTGATTGGAATGGCGATTGGCTTGGCTCCTCGAGCGTCGTCACGGACGGCGGTACCTACAAAATGTGGTATTCAGCAGGGAATGATATTGACAGGGAGAGCATCGGCTATGCCGATTCGCCCGACGGCGTCAACTGGTTCAAGCCATTGAGCGAGCCCCTGCTGGAAGCCGGTTCGTTGGACGCGTGGGATGGGGCTAGCGTTGCTGACCCGGCCGTCCTGGCAACAGGCAGCGGCTTTCAGATGTGGTACGTTGGCCTGGACGTGTTTGACGATAGGGCCATTGGCTACGCCACCTCGTCCGACGGTCTGACATGGCAGAAGCATGACGACAACCCAGTTCTGCGCCCCGACTCTGCCGATGAGGCCTTGTTCGGCTTCCCAACGGTTGTCCAGGACGGCCCCGACGACTACAAAATGTGGTACTCGGGAGAAGATAGTATCTGGTTGGCGACCTCGTCCGACGGCCTGAACTGGACCAAGCACCTGGATGCCCCGGCGTTGGCGCCGGGGTCGTCCGGCGCGTGGGACGACGACCAGGTTTACGCTCCCCAGGTAATCGCTGATGCAGGTGGATACGAGATGTGGTACACCGCCGAGGGCACGACGACCCCGGACCCGCGCATCGGCTACGCCTGGTCTGACGATGGCCTCGACTGGACAAAATCGCCAGATAACCCGGTGCTGACCGGCACGACGGGCATCTGGGAAGAGGAGGGTGTCGCCTACCCAGCGGTGGTAAAGGAGGGGGCGGCAGACTACACGATGTGGTACTGGGGAGAAGCGAGCGGCGGGCAGGCTTTTGGCCAGGCCACGTCGGGTGATGGCCTCGCGTGGGCGAAGCACAGCGGCAACCCGGTTCTGAGCGGGGGGAGTCCGACTCAATGGGGCAGTTCAGTGGTCGCTTTCGGAGGGGACAGCGGTGAGGCCGCGCTGGATGGACTGACGATTACCGGCGGGTCCGCAAGGTACGGCGGCGGTATCTACCTGGTCGGGACAGTTCCGACCATCCGTAACTGCACAGTAACCGGCAACGTTGTCCAGAGCGGCGGCGGCGGCATTCACATAGTGGCTGGCGCGCCGTTGGTCGAAAACACGGTGGTGAGCGGCAACACGTCGGTGGACGGCTGGGCTAGCGGGATCTACGTAAGCCATGCCTCGCCCACCATCTCCGCCAGCCTGATCACAGGCAATGTGGCCAGAACAAGCGGAGGCGGGATGGTCATCCGGAGCGCTTCACAGGCCACGTTGATAGCCACAACCATCGCCAGCAACATGGCGAGTACAGAGGGTGGGATCTCGCTCAGCGGCGACTCGGTCCTCAGTGTCTATGACAGCAGAATTGACGGCAATACAGCCATCCAGAGGGGCGGCATGCGGGTCAGTGACAGTACCCTGGCCATGACCAACACATTCGTTGTGGACAACCGCGCCATAGCCGGCGGGCCAGGTGCCATATACTTCCAGCGTTCCTCCGGCAGGCTGGTCAACGTTACAATTGCCAATAACAGCGCCAGTGACGGGCCCGGAGGCATCTATTATACCAACGATCAGCCAGATGAGAGCCTCGTCATCCTCAACAGCATCCTGGCCTTCAACGGCAACGATGACCTGAACTGCTCAAGCGGCACCTGCAGCGTCACCTACTCTGCCGTGCAAGAGGGTTTTGCCGGCAGTGGCAACATCTCGGCGGACCCACGCTTTGTGGACCGGGCCAACGGCGATTATCACTTGCGGGGCAACTCACCTGCCATAAACGCTGGAACAAGCGACGGCGCGCCGGCTACCGATTTCGAAGGCGACCCCCGGCCTGCCGGCGCTGTAGACATGGGCGCCGACGAGTTCACCGGTGAAATCATCGAGGATATCCTCGTCTTCTTGCCACTGATTGCCAGGGGCTTCTAGGCGCGAGAGATAACTACTCAACCGCTGCTCCCAGCCCCCGTCCCGGGGGCGTCCCATGGGCGAGTTCCCTTGCAGACCCGCCCACGGGGACGGGTGCTGAAAGCGTTGGAGTAGAACACCTGCGCACTGTGACATTGTCAAGTTACTCAGCCGCTGCTCCCAGCCCCCGTCTCGGGGGCGTCCCATGAGCGAGTTCCCTGGCAGACCCGCCCACGGGGACGGGGGCCGAGAGCGTTGGTGTAGAACACCTGTGCACTGTGACATTGGCAAGCTACTCAACCGCTGCTCCCAGCCCCCGTCCCGGGGGCGAGTTCCCTGGCAGACCCCCCCCCGCGACGGTGGCTGAGAGCGAGGGTAGTTACGAGACAAGTTTCGATAACACTACATAAAAGGAGGTGCTTTACCGATGAAACGATCACGTTTACTCACTGTAACAGCCCTGGGCCTGGGGCTGGCCTTGGCCCTGCTGTGGATGCTACGGGGGCCGTCCGGCGCGGCACTGGCCCGAAGTGATCTCGCACCTGTTCCCCCCTCTCTGGCCCGCCAGCACGCACCTGTCGTCATCAGCGGCGGTCTCCTCTCCGACCTGACAGGTAGCCCCCTGGATGAGATCTTTGTCTACGCTTACCAGGACACTACCCTGACCCAGATCCCTTTTCAGATTGATGAACGGGAAACGGGCGGAATGTACGTCGCCGTTGAGGATAGTCAACTGGACGACGACGATGAATTGGTCTTTATGGCCACAGATAGCGGTGGTCGGGTGGACAATCCCTCGCTGGACGTAGATGGTACGGTCATCACACCGACCTACGTTATCACCCTCACCGACCCCATCAGCGATACCCACGCCTGGGCCTACGTCTTCTGCTCGGACGGACTGAGCCGCACTTTCAGCGCCGACTATGTCTCCTACGACGACAGTAACGACCGCATCACCAGCCCTGGCCGGTACGCCATCGGCTTCAATGCCACCTATGCTTTCCAGGACTACCTGACCCTGGGCAGCAGCAGCCTGGACCTGCTGGACCGAAACAAGTTGCGGGTCGCAGGGACGGTGATGTTCATCTCCGTCTCCGCCAATGAAGAAGACATTGCCAAGGATAGCGTCCACGCCATAGACGGCCCGGTGCGGGTCACGCGGGTCAGTACCAGCACCTTCACTATGGAAAGTCTGCCGGCTCAAATCATTGCCACTCTCTTTGCTTACCGCTCTCTTATTGTGCAGCCGGCAACGATTGCAGTTCCCGGCGCTCCCATCCAGATCACCTACTACCGCACCTCGATAGACTGGAACGAGCAGTCTGCGGGGATGACGTACTATGATGCCAATAACCCGGCTGGTGCGACCATCAACGGCGTCCCCGATGTTGTCACCATCAGCCCCCCCACCAGGTGGACCCAGGTTGCCAGTGTCACCGGCACCGTCGTCAACGTGAGCAAAATCCCTGCTGGGTTGGGGGGTACCCAATCCACCTACTACAAGGACGACAGCGCTGTTGATGGTGACGATACCGGTGACCAGCGTTCCTACGGCGACGCCGGCCTACAGGTAAACAATCCCAACGCCGGCGACTACACCATACTGGGGCACGTCTACTTCCTGACTGGGACCACGGCCAACGTCGGGGCGACTTACCTAGACTACTACGATAATCCGCTCCAGGCGAGTGTCGCGTCCGTCCCCCCCCCAAGGTGGTACATCTACCTACCCCTTGTGCTAAAGGGCTAGGCTCACCACCTTATAAGGCGCGTCATTTGCATCGACCTGATAGAATACCAACAACAGTCAGTACGAGAAAGCACGGACTGGGCTTTCCCCCTGTTTTCAGCGGAGGAGACCTGAGTACTGTCGTTGCACGTCCTATCAGGGTTGGCTTGGCCGTGGGTGTAGCCTTACTGCTTCTGCTGGTCACGCTCTCTATCTTGACCAATGAGGCAGAGGGGGCTTCGTTCGACACAAACATTAGGGCTGACGCTGAGAGCAGAACTCGATTCACACTCACCAGGGCCTGCCCTGAGCGCAGCCGAAGGGCGGCAGGAACACTCCCCAACGGAGTCGCCGCCGGGGATACCACCCAAACGTCAACGCTGCTATGGACTCGCGGCACAACTGTTGGCAATGTTCTCTTTGAGTGCTCAACCGACCCGACTTTCAGCACCAACGTTCTCACGGCGACTGCCACCGTCACCGAGCTCCTTCAGCCAGTGAAGATCGAGATAATGGGACTGAGTACAGCAACCACCCATTTTTATCGCGTTACCGATGCAGCCAGCGCTTCTGCCGAAGGCCTGTTCCGTACCGCAGCCGCAGCAGGTGCTCATGCTGGCCTGCGATTCGGGGTGTCGGGTGATTGGAATGATCAGTTGGCCCCATACCCATCCATCGCCAATGCGGACGAGCGCGATCTGGACTTCTTCGTTGAGCATGGCGACACCGTCAACGCCAATAGTGCGACGACCCTCGAGGAGTTTCGCCTCAAGCACAACGAAGTCTATTCGACCCACCTGGGCCTAAATACCTGGGCCGACCTGCGTGGTTCGACGACGATCCTGGCGACGATTGACGACAATGACGTCAGGAACGACTTCGCGGGTGGGGCTGACCCATCATCCGACTCTCGCTTCGACAACACCGGCGCGTTCATCAATGAGACGTTGCTATACGGAAACGCGCTGCAGGCTTTCCAGGAGTACAACCCGCTCCGGGATGAGTTCTATGGGGCCACAGGCGACCCTCGTACAGCCAATAAGCGCAGACTCTATCGCTTCAACACGTACGGCAGTGATGCTGCCGTTTTCATTCTGGACATGCGTTCCTTCCGGGACGAGCAGTTGCCGCTGGCCGATCCGACCGATCCGACTCAGGTTCTGGCATTTCTGGTGGACTCCTTGAATGACACCAGCCGCACCATGCTCGGGAAGCAGCAACTGGCGGATCTGAAAGCGGACCTGCAGCAGGCTCAGGCCGAGGGTTTCACCTGGAAGTTCATCCTGGTGCCTGGGGCAATCCAGAACCTCGGTATATTCCACGCTGAAGACCGCTACGAGGGTTATGCGGCGGAACGGACCGCTTTGCTCCGTTTCGTCAACCAAAACGAGATTGACAACGTTGTCTTCATTGCAGCCGGTCTCCACGGCACAATCGTGAACAACCTCACCTACCAGGCAATGCTGTTTGAGCCTCAGATTCCAACCGGAGCCTTTGAAGTGATCGTTGGCCCTGTGGCCATTTATCCCCCTTTTGGGCCAGCAGTCATTGATCTGGCCGAAGGCTATGGGTTGATCACACCAGAAGAGAGGGCCACCTATGAGGCCATGTCCAGGGATGATAAGGATGAATTTATCAGGCAGTTGGTTGATGAAAAGTTACTGGACCCATTGGGCTACGACCCTGTTGGGTTAGATGGATCGGGGATCAAGGCCACACTGCTTCAAGGTAATTATGTGGACGCCCACACCTATGGCTGGACCGAGTTTGAGATCGGTCAGGGTACACAGGTTCTGACGGTCACAAACTACGGCATTGATCTCTACACCGAGGCCGAACTCACGGCTAATCCCAACGATATTATCACTCGGACGCCAACCGTCGTCAGTCAGTTTGTCGTCACCCCCAAAAAAGCGACCGGTTGGATTTCCGTAACCGCTACCACCGATGTGGCGAGCGTCAGCCCTGGTGAGACGGCGGCTTTTGCCCTCTCAGTGACCGCCAGCGAGGGGTTGACCGCGCCTGTGACCCTCACCTTGCGAGATGAACCATCGGGGACGGCCGTCTTTTTTGACCCTAACCCGGTTCTTCCACCAAGTACCAGCCAATTGTACATCACCACCACCACTTCCACCGCTCCTGGAACCTACGCCATGACCGCCACCGCCTCATCTGGAGTGCTCACCGATACGGCTAATCTGACCCTCACTGTGGCCTCGGCGGCGCCCAGTTTCACCCTGAACATCTCCCCCACAACCCGTATTGCAAAACCCAACCAGGTGGTCTCTTATACCACGGTGGCCACCGGGGTGGACAGTTTCAGCCAGCCGGTGAGCCTGACGGTTGTTGGATTACCCACAGGTGTAGATGCAGCCTGGAGTGTCAATCCGGTCACACCAGGCAATTCTTCGATACTGACCCTCTCCGTCCCCGGCAGCCCGTCGTTTGGCAACCACCCGCTGCAAGTCGTCGGCACCGCCGATATGCAAGTGGTCGCCGAAGGTTTCGAACTGACCATTATCTATCCGTTTAGTATCTATTTGCCAATAATCCTGAAATGAGTACAATGTAGTTGCCGGCGGGGCACTGTCAACGGATTCAGGGACCGGATTGAACGGATTTAGGCCCGGATCGGGCGGAAGGAATCTCGCCGGACGGGTGATTATCTGTTTAGTTCGTTCCAGAAATCCGTTGACAGCACTCTTGGAGGCCGTGTATGACTACTCGTCGTAAGTATCTGATCGTATCAAGCATAGTCGTGTTACTAATAATCGGAATAGGAGTTGTAACGATGTGGCCACTTTTTCGGAAAGTACTCTCTAGATTGCGCACGCAGGATCCATTGCCCATTTATGACGAGCCGATGGAGTCGGACGGCAGTTACACCAATGTCATTTTCTTGCACCATTCCACCGGTCGCGCTTTGATCGCCAAAGGAAACGTCCGCCCACTACTCACTGAACTGGGTTACCAGTTCTGGGACCACGGTTACAATCACGAGGGGCTGGTGTCTCCCGACGGAACACCTACAGGTGCCAGTTATCATATCCCAGGCGGTGGGGGTGGGGGCAACACAGATGTTGACGGTTTGGCCGAACTATTCTCGCAACCTGTAACCGATCCCCCCTCGAACGCTTTCAGCCGCTTGCTACAGCACGAGGTGATCGCTTTCAAATCCTGTTTTCCCAACAGCGCCATCAAGAGCGACACCATGCAGGAACAATTCCAAGCCTGGTATCTCGAGATGCGCGACGTGGTGGATCAACACCCCGACCGCGTTTTTATCCTCGTCACTAGCCCACCCTTGCATCCTTTGGCAACGAACCCAGACGAGGCAGCCCGCGCTCGGGCAATAACCGATTGGCTCAAGTCGGATGCCTATCTGAAAGGACATCCCAACCTCTTTGTTTTCGACTTCTTTGATCTCCTGGCTGATCCCGAGGCCAATATGTTGAGCGCCAGGTATCAATTCGATCCTGACGAGCGAGATTCACACCCCAACCGATTGGCCAATGAAACGATTGGCCCGCTATTCGTGAGGTTCATTGATGATGCAGTGCAAACACACAAACAACCCTGACAGTGATGGAGCAAGTTCAATGACCATAGAAAAACAGATCAGACGGTACATCGCCGATAACTTTCTGTTCAGCGACGACGGCTACCAATTGCCCGATGATACCTCGTTCCTGGAAGAGGGCATCGTGGACTCGACCGGTGTGTTGGAGTTGGTGATGTTTGTCGAGGAAACTTTCAACGTCACCGTCGAGGACGAGGAAATCATGCCGGAGAATTTCGACTCTGTCGCTCAACTGGCGGCGTACATTCGCCGCAAGAGCGCCTGATGAGACAGCGGGAGGGCAGGCAATAGTTATGTTAGTTCAGGACTTCCTGCAAAACAGCGCCGAGCGGTTTCCGGACAAGACAGCCCTCGTCTGCGACGACCAGCGGTTGACCTACGCCGAAATCGAAGCGCGAACCAACCGACTGGCCCACGCGCTTGCCGCCCACGGCGTGCAGCGGGGCGACCGAGTGGTCATCTGCTTACCCAACTCGGTGGAGGCGGTAGTCGCCATCTTTGGCATCCTCAAGGCGGCCGGGACGTTTGTCGTCGTCAACCACACCACCAAGCGAGACAAGCTCATTTACATCCTGAACAACTGCCAGGCTACCGCGTTTTTCACCTCCGGCCGGAACGCCCGCCTAGCCGCCGAGGTACAGGCAGCCGTGCCCTCACTCAAGTTCACCGTGTTGAGTGGCAAACGGGCTGCCGCCGAAGAGGAGGCCTTCTACGCTTTCGACGATCTGTTGGGTGCCTACCCCGCCACTTGGCCGACCTGTCCCACCATTGACCAGGACCTAGCCTGCCTTATCTACACCTCCGGCAGTACCGGCGATCCCAAGGGGGTCATGTCGGGCCACAACAACGTCGTCTTTGCCTCTGGTTCCATCATTCAATACCTGGAGAACACGCCCGACGACATCGTGATCAGCGCGCTGCCCCTGTCGTTTGACTATGGTCTGTACCAGTTGCTCATGGTGTTTCGCTTCGGCGGGACACTGGTGCTGGAGAAGTCCTTTGCCTACCCGGCAGCGGTCCTTAAAAGGATGGAGACGGAACAGGTGACCGGCTTCCCCGGCGTGCCGACCATCTTTGCCATCCTGCTTCAAATGGACTTGAGCCCATACGACCTGAGAAGCCTGCGCTACCTCACCAACACCGCCGCCGCCTTGCCGCCCAGCCACATCATGGCCCTGCGAGAGAAGTTCCCCTGGGCGACGCTCTACTCGATGTATGGCCTGACCGAGTGCAAGCGCACGCTTTACCTACCGCCGGACCAATTGGACAAACGGCCCGCATCAGTGGGTATTGCCATCCCCGGCACCGAGGTCTGGATCGAGGACGAGGAGGGGAATCGCATGGGGCCAGGCGTCGTCGGCGAACTGGTGATTCGCGGATCGCACGTCATGCGCGGCTATTGGGAGAACCCGGAGGCGACGGCGGAACGCTATCACCCTGGCCCCACGCCTGGCGAGCGGCTGCTCTACAGCGACGATCTTTTCAAGATGGACGAGGAAGGCTACCTCTACTTTGTCGCCCGCAAGGACGACATCATCAAGAGCCGTGGTGAAAAGGTGTCGCCCAAAGAGATAGAGAATGTGCTGTACAGCATCGATGGGCTCGTGGAGGCGGCCGTCATCGGCGTACCTGATCCAATCCTGGGACAGGCCATCAAAGCCTTCGTCGTGCTGGATGACGTCGGGTTGACTGAGAAGGACATCCTCCGTCACTGCCGGGCACACATGGAGAGCTTTATGGTGCCGCAGCACATCGAGTTTCGCGACAGCCTGCCCAAGACGAGCAGTGGCAAGATCAAGAAGACAGGTCTGCAATAGGGGGGAGCCAAACCTGGGCTCGGTGTCGGTCGTCAGCGGGCCGAGCAAAACAGTCTGACCAGCGTGAACAGTACTAGTGGCGAGATCACCGACACCCCGTTGGTGGCTTGAGTATGGCTGCAACACAAGCATGTACGCGTCAGGGTCAAGTAGCCTATGTCAGCACCTTACTTTCGAGCAACAAACGGCAGATACAGGTACTTGGTGGGACCAGTTGTTAGAGAAGAACACTCATAAGTGCCGATGTCGTAGCCCGTACCCTGCGGTCTGGAAACGCCGACGAAATCGTCTGAGACTTCGCTCAGTGTTATGCCGGACTCAATAGCAGGGCTGGTGGGCTGGAGACGGAAGTCATGGTGCGCGGCATCCACAAAAAGCGGGTCAACGCTCATTAGGTTATGGTCTTGTACCGTTTCGCTGCCATCGTCGCGGAAATCCACGTCGCAATTGAACACGATGTTATTCTTTACTCTCGTTCCCGTCGCTGGTCCATTGCCCTGGCTTGCCGATCCCAAACCTACACGAATACCGGTGGTTACATTGTAGATTGTGTTGTTGTAAACCAGGGCTTCTGTTGAACCGTAGTCCACGCGCACACCGTAGGGCATTCCCCATACCAGATTGTTGTACGCGAGGTTCCCTTCACCGCAGTACAGCCCAATCCCAGCAGCGCGGTCGTCGTAGCCCCAACCGTTGTCGTAGATGCGGTTTCGCCGGATAGTATTGTTGTCCGGCCGTCCGGGCAAGGATGGCTTAGCATAGACGTGGATGCCCCAACCTGCCCCGTCGTGGATTACGCAGTCTTCGACGAGGTTATCGTGGCCCTCCAGGTAGATTCCGTGACCGAGGCCGTCACGCCCCCAGTCGTAGACGTGGAGCCGCCTGTATGTGCCATAGCCGCAGTTGTAGTTAGTGAACACCGCGCCTCTCTCGGTATTCTTAACTTCGACATCTACCAGGGTAAAGTAGTCGGCTCTCACTGACACACCCTGCGCGGCTGTTACCCCATCGAGGACGAGACCGGGGCCAGAGATGGTCACGTAGTGGTTACCGTAGCCCACCCACACCAGGTATCCGCTCCACTCCCCGTTGATTACGACGGTGTCGCCTGGAAACGTCATTATCGTTGTGGGGTTCTCTGCTGTGCCAGCGGGGAATCCGTGTAGTCCCTCAGTGTAGGTTCCGCTTTTGATATAAAGCGTGTCTCCGCCACTCATTTCGTCGATGCCGTGCTGAATGGTGCGGAACGGCTGGGCCTCGGTACCCGGATTGCTGTCGTCTCCGTCCGTGGCGACGTAGTAGGCGGTATCGGCGGCGGCAGCCGTTGGCGGCGCGAGCCACAAGAGCGCCAACACGAGCGCAATCAACGGTACTACTGCAACATGCCGCACACGTATCCTTTGCGGAACGTGGTGTGTCTGCTTGGCGGCGAATCCCAGCGCCAACATAAGCGTGACCAGACTTGCAAACCCAATCATCTGTGTACCTCCTGTCGCTTGTCTATCGCGGATGCGAATGGCGGACCCAAATCCAAGTGTTGCTATCTTGTGTCCGACAGTCAGAGTTCTCTAAACATTTTCTAAGGATTTATAACAATTATATTACACAGACTGGTGTGTCGCAATAGGAAGAAGGTACTGAGAGGACTAGAGTACTATTTGTTAGGCCAAAGTGGTGAGGAGGCATTGACGACACAGTACCGTGAGCAAGCCCCAGAGATGACGTGCGATGGTCATGATTCTCTGAAAGCAACCTGTCGTTTGGGCCTGGTGTGGCTTCCCTGCCAGGAGTGCTACGGTTTCTAGCAAAGTCATAAGGGTGCATCTCCCAAGGAAAATGCTAATGGGACAGTAGTACTAGCGGCGCAAGCGTCCATCGCGAGTTCAATGGTTTCAAATTACTTGCCAGTTGATAGGCTGTGTGGTACACTATAGGCTGACATCCATCAATCCATCTTTAAGAGTTTCGAGGGATTTGTGTGTGGCATCGTCGGCATCTATAACCTGACTGAATACCACCCCATTGACCAACCTCTACTGGAGCGTATGCTGGGCCTGATCCGGCATCGAGGCCCGGACGAGTTCGGTATCTACCGCGACGGTTGTATCGGCCTGGGAAGTGCTCGGTTAAGCATTATTGACCTCAGCACTGGCTCGCAGCCCATTGCCAACGAGGACGAGACGGTTTGGATTATCCTCAACGGCGAGATTTTCAACTACGTCGAACTGCGACCCGAACTGGAGGCCCAGGGCCATCGCTTCACCACCACCTCCGATACCGAGGTCATCGTTCACCTTTACGAACAGTATGGGCCGCGTTGCGTGGAGCACCTCAACGGGCAATTCGCCTTTGCCATCTGGGACCGGCGGCCCGAGGCCGGTGGCGGCACGCTGTTTTTGGCCCGCGACCGTGTGGGCATCCGCCCGCTGTTTTACACCATGGCCGATGGCACGCTGGTCTTCGGCTCTGAGATCAAAGCGATATTGGCCCACCCCGCCGTCAGCGCCCGGCTCGATTTGACCTCGCTGGCCCAGGTGTTCACCTTTTGGACGACACTGTCGCCCCGCTCCGTCTTTGAGGGCATCGTCGAGGTGCCGCCAGGACATATCCTCACCGCCCGTGAGGGACAGATCTCGGTGGAACGCTACTGGGAATTGAGTTTCCCGGAGGATGGGAGTGAGGAATCGCTCTCCGACGACGAGTACGCCGAGGTGTTGCGAGAACTGTTGGCGGACGCCACTCAGATCCGCCTGCGGGCCGATGTGCCGGTGGGCGCTTACCTCAGCGGCGGGCTAGATTCGTCCACCATCACCGCGCTCATTCGCAACTACACCAGTAACTACCTCAAGACGTTCTCCATCGCCTTCGCCGACCCGGCCTTCGACGAACGGAAGCACCAGGAGCGCATGGTCGAGTTCCTGGGCACTGACCATCGCCTCGTCGAGTGCACCGATGCCGACGTGGGCCGCGTGTTTCCCGACGTCATCTGGCACACCGAATGGCCTATCCTGCGCACCTCTCCCGCGCCGATGTTTCTGCTCTCACAGTTAGTGCACCAGGACGACATCAAAGTGGTGCTCACCGGCGAGGGTGCCGACGAATTCCTGGGCGGCTACAACATCTTCAAAGAATCCAAGTTGCGCCGCTTCTGGGCACGAGACCCGGACTCCGCAATGCGCCCCTTGCTGCTGAAGCGGCTCTACCCCTACGTGCAGGGCATGGGCCAGGGGGGCACGTTCCTGGAGGCCTTCTTCCGCCGGAGTCTGACCGAGACCGAGCGGCTTGACTACTCCCACGCCATCCGCTGGGCCAATACCGCACCGCTGCGGCGGTTTTTCTCTCCCGAAGCCCAGGCCGCCCTCAATGGTTACGATCCTGTGCCTGAAGTTGTCACGGCGCTCAAACTCCATCCCGCTTTCGAGCGCTGGACGCCGCTGGCCCAGGCACAGTACATTGAGATCACCGTTTTTATGTCAGAGTACCTGCTCTCATCCCAGGGCGACCGGATGTTGGCTGCCAATTCGGTGGAGGGACGTTTCCCTTTCCTGGATCACCGTGTCATCGAGTTCGCCAGCCGTATTCCGCCCCGGCTCAAGATTCACGGGCTGAACGAGAAGTACATACTCAAGCGGGCTATGCGGGGGATGTTGCCCAAGTCGGTCTATGCCCGGACCAAGCGACCCTACCGCGCGCCGATCCACCGCAGTTTCTTTGGCGACGCTCCCTATGACTACGTGCAAGAGATGCTGTCGCCAGAAGCGATCCGTGCGGCGGGCTATTTTCACCCCCAGGCCGTGGCCCGACTGGTCAAAAAGGCCCAGGGCGCGCACCCCCTGAGCGAGCGGGATAACATGGCCCTGGCCGGGATACTCTCTACTCAACTTCTCCATCACCAATTCGTCGAGGACTTTCCAAGCCAACCCATCCCTGCCATCACCCCTCTTAAACTTCGCCTTGGCCCCACCTAACCAGTAGGAGAAACCATGACTTTCCACAAAGACATTCTCAAAATAGACCCCGCCGCCGTGACCGAAGAACTGGTCGCCAACCTCCGCCGCGATGTGCACAAGACGCTGCGCCGCTCCGGGACGGTGGTGGGCATTAGCGGCGGCGTGGACTCGTCAACAGTGCTGGCCCTCTGCGTCCGCGCCTTTGGCCCTAAGCGGGTCGTGGGTGTGATGATGCCAGAGAAAGACTCCAGCCGCGACAGCATCGTGCTGGCCCGCAAGGTGGCCAAGCAATTTGGCGTCGCAACCGTCGTCGAGGACATGACCGGCACATTGGTGGGCTTTGGCTGCTATGCCCGCCGGGACGAGGCCATCAAGCGCGTCTTCCCAGAATACGACCCCGGCTACAAGGCCAAGATCACGCTCCCAGGCAATGTACTGGACAGCGAGACCCTCAACATCTTCTACCTGACAATCATCACACCGGAGGGCGAGGAGAAATCGAAACGGCTCAATCTGCGCGACTACCTGCAGATCGTGGCCGCATCCAACTTCAAACAGCGCAGCCGCATGAACATGCTCTACTACCATGCCGAGGCGCGCAATTACGCGGTGGTGGGCACGCCGAACAAAAATGAGCACGACCAGGGTTTCTTTGTCAAGTGGGGCGATGGGGGCTACGACGTGGCCCCTATCCGGCATCTGTTAAAAACCCAGGTCTACCAACTGGCGGAGTACCTGGACCTGCCACTGGAGATCCGCCAGGCCACGCCGACTACCGACACCTATCCTGCTCACAGTTCTCAGGAAGAGTTCTTTTTCCGTCTGCCGTTCGAGGTGATGGATCTAATCTGGTACGCCCAGGAGCACAACGCGCCCATCGCCGAGGTGGCCCAGGTGATGGGCCTCACTGAGGAACAGGTGCAGCGCGCGTTTAGCGACCTTGAGCGCAAGCGACGTACAACTGAATATCTGCGCACAGTGCCGATTGGATACGGAGGTTGAGCCAGCCGTCTTTCCCGGCACAGGTACTTAAAGCCAGAAATCCCTGGGGGAGGGATGTGGCGG
Organism: Anaerolineae bacterium; assembly: GCA_030612185.1. The sequence continues at coordinate 1,623 of JAUWOI010000033.1, read as the reverse complement.
GGGCAAACGCGTGGGAGCCCAGCCCGCCTGCCCCAGAATGTTGAGAAGAATGAAAGGGGTGAAACAAGATGGATACGAAGACATGGGTACCTGACGGAACCCCGCTGGACAAGCCCAACCCGGCCCGCATGTACGATTACTATCTCGGCGGCTATCACAACTTTGAAATCGATCGTTTGGTGTCCGACCAAATAAACGAAATCTATCCCGATATGTTGCCGAGCGCCCACGCCAACCGCGCGTTCTTGCGCCGCGTTGTCGAATTCCTCGCCGCACAGGGCGTGGATCAGTTCCTCGACATCGGTTCCGGCCTGCCGACCGTTGGCAACGTCCACGAGGTAGCCCAGAGAGCCAACCCCGCCGCTCGAGTCGTCTACGTGGACATAGACCCTATCGCCGTGGCGCACAGTGAGGCCATACTGGTAGACAATCCCAACGCCGCCGCTATCCAGGGCGATGTCCGCCAGCCGGACTCGATTCTCGATCACGCAACGGTCAAGGAGTTGCTCGACTTCAGCCGGCCGATGGGTATTCTACTCTTGACTGTCGTCCATTACGTCGTGGACGACGAGAAAGCGTACGGCGCAGTTCGTACCCTGCGCGACGCACTGGCACCGGGCAGTTACGTCGCCATTTCGCACCTTTCGTACGACGGTGTTCCCCGTGAGATCGCCGAGCCGATACGACAACTCGGTGCTCGCTCGGCGATTTCCTCCCAGGCACGCTCACGCGCTGAGATTCTATCGTTGTTCGATGGACTCGAATTGGTCGAACCCAGGCTGGTGCGCGCTTCACTGTGGCGGCCGGAAGGGCCCGACGACATTTTGCTAGACAAACCGGAACGAGTTCCTGGCTGGGTTGGAGTCGGACGCAAGCCATAGGGAACTTCGTTCCAATGAACAATGAGACAATGAACAATGAACAAAAGTGGCTCAACATTCTGAATGTCATTCACAATCCGGCTCTCAGCCCTCGTCCCCGAGGGCGTTGCCAGCGAGAGCGTCTTACCCTGAGCAGTTATTCTCCGCATGGGACGCCCCCGGGATGGGAGCTGGGGGCAGCGGTTGAGTAGTAACGCCGTGTGACACTATCGGCCAGCCCCGCTGCATTGCCAAGGCCGCTAACTCCTCGTCCGGGTAGACGGCGACCGGGTGGCCCACCATCTCCAACACCGGCAGGTCGAAGATGCTGTCGGCGTAGGCGCTGCATACGCTGGGGTCAACGTCGCTGCCCTGCCCGGCCAGGTAGGTGCGCAGTCGCATGGCCTTGCCCTCCCCCTGGCAGGTCGGTTCCAGCGTGCGGCCGGTGTAACGCCCATCCCGCTGTTCGGGCCGCGTGCCGAGCACTATATCCACTCCCAACCGCTGCCCGATGACCTCCAGCAGCGGCTGGAAAGCGCCCGAGAGCAGGATGACCCGCTCACTCCGCTCCTGGTGCTCACGCAGCAGCGCGGCGACGTCCGGCCGCAGCAGGGGCATGACGTACTCGTCGGTGATCCAGGTGAAGGCCCGCAACCCGTCCGTCATACTCATCCCCCGCAGCATCCACGACATATGGCGGGCCCAGGTGAGCCGCATCTTGCCGCCATCCATCAGATGCATCTGGCAGGGGAGGCTGAGGTTC
>JAUWOI010000025.1 GCA_030612185.1 Anaerolineae bacterium | reverse complement strand
TGTTGTAGAGGTGTTCGGTTACAGAGGGGCGGGCGATGGAACCGTCCATTTGCTTTTGGCGCGCGCGGCGCAGTTCCCACCATTGGGGGAGCAGGTCCTTGGCGGCCTGGGGCCAGTCATCTAACGGTTCGCGAGGTATCTCCCAGTCTTCCCACGTCTGGCCCAGCAGTTGGTTCAGTTCCGCGCGCAGTGGCTCCAGTTCAACCTGCCACTTTTCGTGGATGGTGTCAATCTCTTCATTGTGGGCAATGTCTCTGAGCATAATGTGCGGCGCTTGCCGGTAGACAAAGCCCTGCTTGACGTCGCCGTTGGTTCTGGGAAGCGGCGACGGTGGAATCTGCCCGCGCATTTCGGCAGTCTGCCGGACGCCCTCCGGCGAGTCGGCCAGCAGGTAGTAGGGGTAGCGGGCAGTCATCAGGCGGGTGCGGGTCAGCGCCAGCGCCACGCGGCTGGTGTCTACCGTAATCCAGCGCCGTCCCCAACCCTCGGCGACGTAGGCGGTGGTGCCGCTGCCGCAGGTGGGGTCAAGTACCAGGTCGCCGGGGTCGGTGGTCATTAGCAAGCAGCGTTCAATGATCTTTGTGTTAGTTTGAACAGCGTAAATCTTCTCATCTGTAAATTGACCTGTCAAAGTGTCAGTCCAGATGTTATTATGCGCTTGCCAGGAAAAGTCTTCAGCAAAGCGTATATACCGCAGGCTGTTTCGGGATACATGCAAGCGATCAGCAAAAGCCAGACGATTCATGCCATCAGGAATTTGAGCTTTCCAATGTGAATTTGATCCAGGGGAATATTTCTTTCCCTGGTAATAAAAGGTTTGATCACCTGATGATGCCCCTTGAGAAAGAATATTGTCGGGAGAATAAAGACGACCACCTTGCGGAAAAGGCTCCTCACCTCGAAGTTCACCTGCCCTTAATCCTCGTGACACACCATCAGGAAACATCACCCAACGGTATCCACCCGTGCCTGGATCTTTCTCGATTTCCTTGAACAAAGTACGGGCCTTAACTCCCCCTGAACGGGTTTTGGCGTACCAGACGATGTAGTCTCCACCGCGTGCTAACTCGTTGGTTTGAAAACCGCTGGTTGTTGCAAAAGTTATCAAGGATATGAAATTGTCGCTCCCAAATACTTCATCCAGCACACAGCGCACCAAATGCACATTCTCATCCCCAATCTGTACAAAGACACTGCCGCTCTCCGTCAGCAAGTCCCGCGCCACTACCAGCCGATCCCGCAGGTAGGCCAGGTAAGAGTGAATGCCCAACTCCCAGGTATCGCGGAAGGCTTTGACCTGCTCCGGCTGGCGGGTCACGTCCTCGGCCTTGCCATCTCGCACCTGCCGCTGGCGGGTACTAACCTGCCAATTAGAACCAAACTTGATGCCGTAGGGCGGATCAATGTAGATCATCTGCACCTGGCCCTTGAGACCCTCCTTCTCGGCCAGGGAGGTCATCACCAGCAGCGAGTCGCCCAGGATCATCCGGTTGGCCCAGTTCTGCTCGTGCTGGTAGAACTCGATCAGGTCCTCGAACTCAAGGCCGTTGAAGTCGGCAAACAGGGAGAGTTGCTCGGGCCGGCCTTTTTTCGCCTGCGCCCGCACGTCCTCGACAATCGCCTGGGGGTGGACCTTCTCTTGGATGTAGATCGGCACGGCGGGCACGGCCAGGTCTTGGCCATCCTGCTCATCCTTGCCCTGCCACACCAGTTGCGGGTCGAGCGAGGGGTCGCGGGGGTAGCGGATGGTCTCCGGCGCGTGCTCGTCCCCGGCCACAAAGTCGCGCAGTTCCTCGGTGGGGATGTTCGCGCGTTTGTCCTTGTGTTTGGTGCTGGTGATCGGTTTGGGGGTTTTGGTTTTTTTGCGTGGCATAGGTTCTCCTTAAAGTCACCGGCTAAAGCCTCCACTCCATTTCCGTCTATGGAATCGAGGCTTCAAAGCCTCCACTCCATTTATGCTTTACCTCTCACTATGGAATCGAGGCTTTAGCCGGGCAGCCGAATTCCGCTCACAACCTCCAATGTGTAGAGGCCCTAATTTATCGGCTGAAGCCTCCACTCCATTTCCGTCTGAAGCACTCCATTTCCGGCTATGGAATCGAGGCTTTAGCCGGATCGAAATCATCGTCCTTCAAAGAATCAATCACTGGATAACGCGACCAGCAATCCATCAACCAATCTCGGCCTTTGGTCCTCAGATAATAATGGTAACTGGAAAAAAGCCAGTCTTCCGAGTCCTGCACGTAGCCGTGCTTGACTGGATTGTGGTGGATATAGTTAAAGCGCGCCCATAGACCAGATTCATCACGAATGCAAGTATCCCAATAATTATGCCATACTTGCCGACCTACCCTCTCATCCCACAAATTGATCTGCCGCGAGGCGCTGCCGTGCAACTGGCCGAAAAACCGAGATAGATCCTTGCCCCTGCGCGTTTTGAATAAAAGGTGATAGTGATTGTTCAAAATGACCCAGGCAAGCAACCTGATGCCAAATGCTACAATTAGGCTCTGTAACTTGTCACGTACAAGAGCCTTTGCCCGTTCGCTGGCTAAAAAGTGAGCGTGGTTTAGAGTGGACGCGGTGACAATGTACCAAGTATTGTCCAGGTAAACATGAGGCGGATGGTGATCAGGCATCACTTGTCTCCTCTTTCTCTTGTCGAGGCTTTAGCCGGTACATTCGGAACCCCGGCTAAAGCCTCCATTCCACACATATCCCTTTCTGGAATCGAGGCTTATCCCTTTCTGGAATCGAGGCTTCAGCCGGATGCAAGCATAGCCCGTATCGTATTCTTCGCATCCCACGGATCGCTGATCTCAATGAACGCCCACCGCCCATAGCCACCGTGGTTGTTGATGGCCGGTACCCACAGGTTGCGGGCGGCGGCGACCTTGGCCGCCTTGTCCTTGCGGGCCTCGCCCGAGACCTCCACGATCAGGTTCAATAGATCAGCGTCGGAGACTCTGGAGACTTCCGAAGTCTCCCAGACTTCGGAAGTCTGAGGAGTCTGAGCCACGCGCAGGATAAAGTCGGGCGTGTACTGCCGCTCCTGCCCGTTCAACGTGTAGGGGATGGTGAAGCCCAGGCCGTGGTTCTTGACGTAACACACCACCTCGTCCATCTCCTCCAACGCCTGGCCCATCTTGGCCTCCCAGCCGCTATCGAGAACGATGTGCGAGACGTGACACAGTTCCGGCCCGGTGGGGTATACCTCGCGGGTGGTATCGAAGTCCACGTAGCGGGTGCTGCCTAGCGTGTCATAGGACCGCAGAATGGGATGGAGTCTCTTTTCGCCGGAGGTGGACTGCACGATCGCCTGGTAGATGTGTTCGGCGGCGGTGGCGGCCAGATCGTGGAGCAGTAACAACTGGGGAAAGGTGTTGTCCTTCAGCGTCAGACATTCGGCCCGCCAGCGCCGGACGATGCGCAGCAGTTGGGGGAACAGCCAGGGCTTGGTGTGGCCATCCGGGTCGCGGAAGTACCGTTCCAGCACCAGTTTGGCCAGAAAGAAGTCCACTTCCTGCTCGCGGCGGATGGCCAGGTCCCACAGCGTGTGGATGCTCGATTCGCCCACGATGGGCGCGGTTTCGGTGCGAGTGGGGACGTCCAGCGTCGAGATCGCCATGTGCGAGTCGGCGGTGAAGTTCGCCGTCAAACGTTCGCCAGGCAATTCATACCGATAGCCGATCACGCGGGGGAAGATGATCTCGTTGGCGATGCGTTCCTCCAGCGCCCGCACGCGGGTCGGGCGTGGGCCGGGTTTGGGCGGGGCAGCGACGGCCTTGGTGGGAATGAAGGAGAAGGGCACACCGTAGACCTCGGCGTATTCGACCGGGAAGGCCTCGAACTCGACTACTTCGCCGTTCACATTCAGTTGGCGTCTCTCGGTGGCAAAACTGATGCGGCGCAGACCGCGGCCCACCACCTGCTCGCACAGCAACTGCGTGCCGAAGGCGCGCACCCCCAGGATGTGGGTGACGGTGTTGGCGTCCCAGCCCTCGGTCAGCATTGAGACCGACACCACGCACTTGACCGGTTCACCCAGTTTGCCGGGCTGGCCGACGGTGTTCATCACCTCGCGCAACAGGTCTTCGTCGGTCAGGCTATCGGCGTCGCGGCCGGGGAAGCGGGCGCGGTATTCGGCCTTGAACTCGGTGATCTCGCGGGCAGCGATCTTTTTGAAATCCCTGCTCATGGCCTCGCCGGACTCCAGTTGTTTGCTGTCAATCAGGATCGTGTTGGGGCGGGCGACCCAGCGGCCGTCTTGCACGTTGCTAAAGATGGGGAGCGCGCCGGGGACCGGGACAGTGTGGTCGTCGTCCAGTTCTTTGTCCCAACCGGCGATGTAGTCATACATCATTTTAGAGACGTTGGTGTTGTTGCAGACGATGATAAAGACGGGCGGAGGGACGTCACGAGTGGCCTCGTTCGCCTCCCACTGCTCGTGATACTTCTGGTAGTTGTTGTACAGGCTGTGCAGCGCGCTCTGGAGTTTGGCGGGCAGTTTGGGCTCGCCGCTGATAGCCTCGGTCTTGCGGCCTTTTCTGGGCAGGTCGTCGCGGATGTGGGGCCACAGATGGCGGTAGGTCGGATAGTCGCCGACCATAGCATCGTCGTCCACCGGCACGCGGGGGACCTTGACGATGCCACACTCGATGGCGTCAATCAGTGAAAAATCGGACACTACCCACGGGAAGAGCGTGCCCTCGGGATAGCCGGAGCCGCGCAGGAAGAAGGGGGTAGCGGACAGATCATAGGCCACCTTGAGGCCGATCTTTTCCTTGACCGCTTCCAGCCCCGAGATCCAGACGCGCGCCTCTTCGTCGCGCGCCTTCGCTTCGCGACGCTCGTCACGGCTGAGACGTGCCTTTTCGCCATCTGGCTTGCGCCGGTAGCAGTGGTGGGCCTCGTCGTTGAGCACGACAATGCTTCTCTTGTTACCCAGTTCGCGGCACACCCGCCGCACCATCTGGGCAGGCGTCTCGGTGAAGGGGCTGGCCTTGCCCTGGGCGAGCAGTTCCTTGGTCAGTTTACCGGCCTTTACCTTCTCGCGGAGTTGGAAAGCGTGAAAGTTAGTGATCACGATTTTGGCCTGGTGGAGTTGCGATATCAGGTCGAGCGGCAGGAGATCGAAGCGGCGATAGTAGTTGCTGGGGTCACTGGGGAGCAGCACCCGCAGCCGGTCACGGATGGTGATGCCGGGGGTCACGATCAGAAAGGCGTCGGAGAAGCGAGCGTCCTGGCGATTGGCTATCTTGTTCAGGGTTTGCCAGGCGATCAACATCGCCATGACGACGGTCTTGCCGCTGCCGGTGGCCATCTTGAAGGCGGCGCGGTAGAGCAACGGGTTGGCCTCCGCGTTGGCGCGGCGCAACTCGTTGGCGATCCAGTTGTCACCGTGTTTGTGCGCCACCTCGGTGACGTAGATGGCGGTCTCCAGAGCCTCAATCTGGCAGAAGAAGAGTCTGCACTCGCGTGCGTTTCCAGTGTTCTGCCAATATTCGAGCAACCGGCGGGTGGTTCTGCTTATTCCCACGTAGCCGCCCTTGCGCCAGAGTTCCACCCGGCCTCGCACGCGGTTGATGAATTTGTTGGGCTGGATGCGATCCTGCGTCCAGGTATCGAAGGCCAGTTGTTGTTGGCCCTTCTTCCTGGGGCGCGCGATGGGCACAAAGTATTCGCTCTGGCGGCGGCCCAGCACGATCTCGTCGGTGATGCCCTCTTCCGAGAAGCGAAAGTGCAGCCTGGGCTCCTCAAAAGGCGAATTGACGATAGGGTTGGCGATTACGACTCGTTTGATCTCCATGATCTAAACTCAAACGCCGACAAATTATGGTCACTTATCAACTGTCACCGTCACGCGCACGCGCTCTGGAAGGTCGCCGCCGGTCAGTTTGCGCAGCGCCCACTGTTGAACGTAGAGCGTGCCAGGCTATCCGTACACCTCTCGGCGATGTCCAACTTTCAAGACAACCAGTTTCTCAGCAGACTGGTCTATCTGATAGATGATCCGATAGTCACCGACGCGATATTTGAGGCACCCGCTCCATCCCTTTCCCCGGAGCGCTCGATGGCGCAACAGCCCTGCGTTTTGCCCCATCCACTCCAGCTTGTTCAGAATACGCGTCTGAAAGGCTGGATCGAGGCGCTTTATATCCATCTGTGCCTCAGGCGTCAGGATGACCTGAAGGGCATTCATCGTCCAATCTGCTTTCGAAAGGTTCCCAGGTCAATACCTTCTCCTGAGCGTGCCTGATCCAGAGAACGCCTGAGGGAGGCTGCAAACTCAGGCTGCAATTCCGCACTTTCCTCCTGTGACAGGCCTATCAAGGCATCCATCAATTGAGTAAGCCATACCTCAAGACGTCTGTCTATCGTGCGTTCAATCAATTCCTCGAATTCCTCTGCTGACAATGCCCCCAAAGCCCTTTCCATTGCTCGTCTCCTTTCCCTCTCTTTCGGACTGCTCGCTGTTGATGGCATCTAACGTGGACCAACCTACCTCCCAGGCTGGCGTCAAGTCACTTCTGCTCGAAAGTCCTGTGGGTGGCGGTCTGTCACTATTATACCCACTCGTCGAAGGAAAGCAACCGCTCCTTGTCTCTCAGGGAGTCTCGTCAGAGACCTGTCTCCCCTTACAATACGTGACTACGCTGCCAACTGCACCAATCAAGACACCTGGAGGACAAACCATAATCGCAACGAGAAAGAACACCGCATGTAGAAATTCCAGCAGGTAGCCCAATACAATGACATCGGCAGCCACTTGACCCAGACCATAAAAGAGATTATGCAAGATAACAAAGAGGGGGAAACCGATCAGTGATGCGCCTAAGAGGATCAAAAAACGCCTCACTTGCCGCCAGGTGTGTACAAACGCCAGGATCAACGCAGTGACTGCTACATAGCATAACAATAGCCCTGGCAGGTTGTCACTAATGCCAATGAAGAACGCAACTATCAGTGAAACACAGCATATCGTCACCCAAACAAGCGTTACCTTTCGGCTCCTCTTCATACCTGTTAGTCCAAGGGATCTTTTCATTTCAACACTCTCCCGTTTTGGAATCCTGCACCTGACTCCACTGAAAAAAGGGGCTAATATTAACGCAGAGACGCAAAGGCGCAGAGATTCTTGAATGATGCTTTAATATTTTTGAGAATCGAGGCCTTTGACTGAACAAATCTTGATCTACCATTTAAATTTCTTTGCGTTAATCCCCATACCGCCCGACGATGGTGATACTGCAAATGTTCATATACGGCATCCCCCCCAGGTTATGGGTGAGGCCGTAGCGGGGGTTGGCAATCTGCCGCTCGCCAGCCCGTCCGAGGAGTTGTAGGTACATCTCGTACAGCATCCGCAGCCCCGAAGCGCCGATGGGATGGCCGAAGCACTTTAGCCCGCCGTCGGGCTGGCAGGGAATCTGGCCGTCCAGATCATAGAACCCATCCAGGATGTCCCTGGGAGCCTGACCCCGCTCGGAGATGTGCAGGTCTTCCATCGTCACCAACTCGGTGATGGAGAAGCAGTCGTGCACCTCCATCATGCTGATTTCCTCGCGGGGGTTGGCGATGCCCGCTTCCTCGTAGGCCAGGCGCGAGCACTTGGAGGTGGTCATGAAGTGATCTCCGTCCCACTCGTTGTAGCCCAGTTCTTCCCCGCTGCTGAGCGCCAACTGGAGCGACTTGACGGTGACGAAGTCCTCCTTGCCCAGGTCCCTGGCGACGGCGGGGGTAGTGACGATGGCGCAGGCTGCGCCGTCACTGACCCCACAGCAGTCGAACAGCCCCAGAGGATAGGCGATGGTGGGCGCGGCCAGGACTCGCTCGACGGAGACCGCCCTGCGCAGGTGGGCCTTGGGGTTCAGGACGGCGTTGGCGTGGCTCTTGGCGGAGACGTGGGCCATCGCCCGTTTCAGGTCATCAATAGGGATATTATGTTTGGCGGCGTAGGCCGTGGCCAACTGGGCGAAGGCTCCCGGCGCGGTCACGTTGGGCATCCACTGCCAGGCCAATGTCCCAGCGCCGGAGCCCCAGTTGGGCAAGCCCCCGTAACCGATGTCCTTGAGTTTCTCCACACCCAGGGCCAGGGCAATATCGTAAGCACCCGAGGCCACGGCGTAACAGGCCCCGCGAAACGCCTCCGTCCCAGTGGTGCAGTAATTCTCGACGCGGCTCACCGGGATTTTGGGCAATCGCAGGGTCATAGAGAGCGGCAGCGCGCTCTTGCCGATGCTGATCTCCTCAAAACAGGTGCCCAGCCAGGCGGCCTGGATTCCCCCCCGGTCAATACCAGCGTCCTCTATCGCTTCCTCGAACGCTTCGACCATCAACTCCTCAGCGCCCACGTCCCAGCGTTCGCCAAACTTGGTGCAACCCATACCGATGATGGCGACTTTGTCTCGAATGCCTGTGGCCATAGTTGTTTCTCCTCGCATGTTGGTACATTGGTACATTGGTAGATTGGTAGTTGGGTGGTGCTTCCCAATTTACCAGTTTCCCAGTTTACCAAGTCGTCGAACTGAATCATTTCCTCATCTACACTATTCTTCACCTACTCCGGCCAGAGGAACCGCCTTCCAGAAGTACCCGGTGAACCCACGCTGCTCGTCCGTGTGATGCTTGCGAAACACCATTCTGACGGGCAGACCCACCTTGAGGTCGTCCAGTTCGCAGTCGGTAAAATCGGCCATAAACCGGCCACCGCCCTCAAACTGCACCATGCCGTAGATAGCAGGTGGGTCCACCGACACGACCAACATGTCGCCAGTGAAGGATTTGATCGTGGCGGGTCTGTCTGCGAACCCATAGTCCTCCTGCGAGTGCATAGCACCACATTCGGGGTTGACGCAGATGTCCATCCTGGGGAACTGCGGCGTGCCGCATACCTTGCACTTGCCGCCCACCAGCCCCAGGATCATCTTGCGCTTGCGCCAGAGGGTGGTCATCGCCGTCTGGCTGGGCGCTTCGGCGCGGATGCCCGTCTCCGTCACGATCAGATCCCTGAACTTGAGGAACTTGAGGTAGTTGTCGGTGGTCTTCCCGCCGGCCAGCGAGCCCTTGATGCCGGTCCGGGATGACTCCCCTCCTCGTAGGGGGGAGCGGGGCAGGTTGCGGATGTTTTCGGTGACCTCGAAGCAGAGAGCGTCGCAACCCTGGCCGAAGCCAGCGACCAGGATGCGCTCACCCGGCTGGGCCTCCTCCAGAGCGCGGACGAGCATCACCAGCGGGTGGGCAGCGCCGGTTTCGCCGCAAACCTCGTGCATATTGCCCATCACTTTCTCGGGCGTCGCGCCGATGGCCTTGGCGATGCGGCCATGCTGCCGCTTGATGAAACAGGGATAGACCACCCTGTCCACCTCGTCAATGGAGATGCCCAGTTTGGCCAGTAGCCCGTTGATGGCCTGTGGGATGATCTTGCCGTATCCCTCCTCCCGTACCCACCTTTCCTCCCACGTGTAGTCGAAGCGGCGTCCCGCTCCCCGATAGTGATCTACGAAATCATAGGAGAGCGAGTGCGCGCCCATAGATTCGGCGATCACGTCCTCGTCGCCCAGAAGCAAAGAGGCCGCACCGTCGCCGTACCACATCTCGTAGAAAGAGGCAGCCTTCGTCTCTCGTCTGTCCGCAGCCGTGACCAGAATGTGCTTCTTTTCCCCGCTCTTGATCGCTTCCAGACCAGTGATCATAGCCGAGGTGCCCGCTTTCAGGGACGAGGTTAAATCGGCGGTCAGGATGTCGTCCCGCAGATTCAGGGCCGTGGCGACGATGCCGGCATTGAGCCGGTCGGCGAAGGGCAGCGTGGTCGAGGCCATGTACAGCCCATCCACGCTTCTCCTGTCCACGCCGATCAGGCAATCCCTGGACGCCGCCACGGCCATGGTCACGCTGTCCTCGTCCCAGTTGCAGAAGGAGCGCTCCCCCTGGGCTACCGTGACAATGGCTGGCACCAGCCAGCCGATGTTCTGAAAGATACTCATCCGGTTCAATCGCGGCCGTGGGATGTAGCCACCGTAAGAAACAATGCCAATCATGTCTCCCTCCAATTGCATTGACGTTTCACGTTTCACGTATCACGTTTCACGTTTGACGTTTCACATTTGACGTTTCACGTTTCACGTCTTCAGAACTTGAACAACTTCTACGCCAACACCCCTTCCATAAAGGCGACGTACCGCTCAAAGACCGGCCGGGCCTCCTTCTGCAGCAGCATCGGTCCCATGTGGGTGACGCCCTCGAACTCGACCAACTCGGCCTCGGGCAGCAGTCGGGCCAACTCGCGGGACATTTGAACCGGTACGGTCGTGTCGGCTGTGCCGTTGAGCAGGAGGATGGGGACGCCGCGCACATGGGGCAACCCCTCAGCGAAGACAGGGACCTCCTGGGCGATGTCGCCCACGTAGTAGCGGAAGAGATCCACCATCGTCTGGATGAACGTCCCTTCCAGGGCAGGATACACCATGCGCCTCACGAGGAAGGCCCGCAGCCGCTCCGCCAGGGAGAGGTCGGCGTAGCCCTTGAAGAACATGGCCGGTACGTAGACGTGGTAAAAGACGCGGGCGTAGTTCTTCCGGTTGACCCGCTGCGGCCAGAGTTCCTTCAGATCTTCCAGAGCCTCAATCCGCTCCTGGAAAACCGCGAAGGTCGGCTCCAAGCCTTCGGAGAGCACGTTCGGGTTGCCCAGCCCGCAGAAACTCCTGACCCGCTCACGGTGGCGGATGAGGAACGCCTGGGCCACCAGACTCCCTTTGCTGATGCCCAGCAGGTGAGCGCACTCGACCGCTAGCGCGTCCAGCAGATCGCGCAACTCGTCGGCCAGGTCAAGCATACTGAACGGCGCGGTCTTGGCCGACGAGCCGCCGACACCGACGTAATCGTACTGGAGAAACCGGCACCGCCGCCCCAGCCCCCGGTGCAGGATAGGCAGCACCTGCCTGTCCCACTGGTGATAGTTGAAGACCGAACCGTTGACCAACACCACCGTCTCTGGCCCATCACCGGTCCACTGATAGGCTACCATCCCGCGCCCCGCCAACTCCACCATCGGCATCTTCCCTACTCCCTACTCCCTACTCCCTACTCCCTACTAAGAACATAGGCGGGCTGTGTCATTGCGAGCGCAGCGAAGCAATCTCCACCTGGACCATTAGGGATTGCCACCGCGAGTACCACCGCGAGTACTCGTGGCGGGGCTCGTGGCGGTGCTTCGTCGCTGGCGCTCCTCGCAATGACAAGCAGCGCAGGGCGGTTTTGCTAACCGCCACAGGGTCGGATAGCAAATCCGACCTACTTTCGCCCCAACTCGTAGATCGGAATGACGTATCATGGGGAACCTGATCGGTAGAATCATTCTAGCATTTTTCCGGAGCGGTGTCAAATGCAGATGAACTGAAGCGAAAAACTCTTGACAGCGCCAGAATTTCGTGATACAATGTGGTAGTGGTTGGTACGTACCAGTAGCGACCGTTTCCGCAGTCGTCCTGCAACCGATTCCAGGCGGGGGTAATCGGTGAGTCTTGATCGACAAAGTCTAATTCCTCTCTATCTCCAACTAAAGGATCTTCTGGCATCCCGGATCACGGAGAGCCTTCTCCAGCCCGGCGATGCCCTTCCCTCCGAGCGTCAACTGTGTGAGGAGTTTGGCGTCAGCCGAACTACGGTGCGTGAAGCCCTGCGCGAACTGAATCGCGAGGGTCTGATCCGCACAGTGCCGGGCCGTGGTACTTGCGTCGCAGCCCCCCGGGCCGACCTGACGGTCAAGGTCTCCCTGGCCGGTTTCACGGCCGATGTGAGCCGCCAGGGGGTGAGCCCCTCCAGCACTTTGCTCGACGCCGGGTTGATCGTCTCGCCGACGCCTGACCTGATCAAGAGAATGAACCTGCAGCCCGGCGATGAGGTGGTGAAGATCGAGCGCCTGCGCCTGATCAACGATGTGCCGCTGGCCCTACATAGCGTCTACCTCAATCACCGTCTGTGCCCGCAGGTGCTGCACCACAACCTGGCGCAGGACTCGCTATTCAACATCCTACGTGAGGAATACGGTCTGATGCTGGCTCGGGCTGAGGAGCAGGTATATGCTGCCCTGGCGAACCAGCGCGAACTGGCACTGCTGAAACTTTCGTATCCCGCCGCCGTGTTGCACGCAGAGCGCACCACGTTCCTGGACACGGGCGAGGTGCTCGAGTTCGCCCTGACCGTTTACTGCGGGGAGTGGTACCGGCTGAGCATGCTGTTGGAAGCGACGGAATGATGCCCGAACGGGCGCATCTCCATTCTACAAGAGGTGTTACTACAAGAGGTGTCACTGAATATGATCAACATTGTGATAGTCTCTCACGGCGACTTCGGCGACGCGCTGATCCGGGCGACTGAGATGATCACGGGCCCGACGGAGTGTCTCTTCTCCGTTCCACTCCTGCCCGGCGAGCGCCCTGAAGACTTCGGGGAGAAACTGGCCGAGGCGCTGCAAGAAATCGAGGGTGAGGACACACTGGTGCTGATTGATCTTATGGGCGGGACACCGTACAACGTGGCGGCTCGCCAGGTGCTCAAAGGTTACGTCGAGTGCGTGACCGGGGTGAACCTCCCGATGCTGCTGGAACTGGTCATGTCGCGCGATGATGCTTCGCTGCCGGAACTGGCCGAGGCAATTACTCAGGCGGGACGGGAAGCGATCAAGAACCTGGGACCGATGTTGTGCAAGTGAGCAAGTGAGCAAGTGTGCAAGTGTGCAAGTTGCAAGTGTGCGAGTGGGTAAGGTGGAAAAGAGTGCTGCTCTGAGCGGGCCCCAGGGCGGCCTCGCCTGACTGAAGGAAAGGAGGTGAATGCTATCGAAGAATTAGGGCTGGTACGGATTGACGATCGTCTGATTCACGGGCAGGTGATTACAGTGTGGTGCAAGCACCAGCGGTTCACCCGCATCGTCATCGTGGATGACGGCATGGCAGCGGATTCGTTTATGCAGGAAGTATTGAGTCTGGCCGCCCCGCCTGATCTCCAGGTGGACGTGCTCTCGATCGAGGAAGGCATCAACTCTCTAGGCGAGACCGCGCCGGACAGGGGAACGACGATGGTGCTGCTGAAATCGCCCCTGGCAGCGAAGCGACTCTACGACGGTGGGCTGAAGTACAGCGCGCTCAACGTCGGCGGAATCGGCAGCGCGCCGGGGCGCAAGAACGTTTTCAAGAATATCGCTTTCTCGGAAGAACAGATCGTAATCCTCAAGTACTTAATGGGTAAGGGGGTGAAAATCACCCTCCTGACCGTGCCAGGCGAGAGATCCAAAAAGTTCTCAGACCTGGCCGGCAAGTTATAGTCTATACAGTCGAAAGGAGAAATTGCAATGAAGGCAAATAGAAAGCAAGTCGGCGTGGCTATGGGTCTCAGCCTGCTGCTGATGGTAGTAAGTGTCGTCGTAGTCAAGGCTGCTCCGGCGCCACAGGAGCCCGTGCGCATGAACTTTCTGATAGCCGCCATCGTCGGCATCATGTACTACCTGTCTATGTCGCCCTGGTTCGCCAACCTCGGCTTTCCCGTGCTGTACCGCCCGCTGGTCGCCGGTGCGCTGGTCGGCATCGTGATGGGACGGCCCGGTGAAGGCGTCGCCATCGGCGCTAACATCAACGTGCTCTACCTGGGTTGGATCTCCGCGGGCGGTTCACTGCCCGGTGATCCTGGACTGGCGGGTTACCTGGGTACAGCGCTGGTGCTGGGTGCTGGGTTGAGCGTGGATGCAGCGCTGGCGGTAGCGGCGCCACTGGGGTTGCTGGGCGGCCTGACCTGGTCGCTGCGCATGTCTCTGTGTTCGATCATCCCGCACTGGGCGGATAAGTTCGCCAAGGATGGGGACATCAAGGGGGTGGCGCGGAGCGACTATATCTACTCCCAGCCGTTCCTGTTCGTGCTCTACGCTGTGCCGGTCACGCTGGCGGCGTGGTTGGGCGCGCCGGCAGTGGCGAGTGCGCTGGGGTGGATCGCGCAGCACGCTATCTGGGTAATGTCGGGGCTGTTTGCTGCCAGTGGTATGCTCGCGGCCCTGGGTATCGCGCTCAACCTCAAGTTCCTCTTCCGGGGCAACGTGTGGCCCTACTTCTTCATCGGCTTCACCGTCACCTCGCTGATGGGCGGTGGCGCGAACCTGCTGATGATGGCGATCATCGGTGTCTGCGTGGCGTTTATCCACGTGTTGTTCACCCAGGGGGCCGCCGGAGAGCAGGCAGCCGGGGACGCCGAGGAGCGTAAAGCACCTGGGCTGCTCACACGCCAGGATGTTTTCCAGAGTTGGCTGCGCTGGCTCTTCTTCTCGCACGCTTGCTACAACTGGGAGCGTATGCAGGGGTTGGGCTTCGCGCACAGTATGACGCCCATCATTGAGAAGTTGTACAAGACCAAGGAGGACATCAGCGCCGCGTTGGAGCGCCACCTGGTCTTCTTCAACACCCAGCCGGACATCGGCGGCGTGATTCACGGCGTGGTCATCGCGATGGAGGAGGAGCGCGCGGCCGGGGCCGACATCAGCGACGACGCCATCAACGGCGTCAAGACCGGACTGATGGGCCCGATGGCGGGCATCGGCGACACGATACAGCAAGGCATCGTGATCCCCATCGCGCTGGCCATCGGCATGAGCATTGCGACGGGTGGAGCCGTCGGCACGGCGACCACCGGCAGTCTTCTCGGCCCGCTCTTCTTCTTCGTCTTAGTGGCAGCCTTCGTCTGGGGCGTCGGCTGGCTGGTCTGGTGGCAGGGGTACCAGCAAGGGCGTACTGCCGTCACCAACATCCTGAAGAGCGGCACGCTGAACCGCGTCATCACCGGCGCAGGCGTGCTGGGTAACTTCATCATGGGGGCGCTGGTCGTGCAGTTCATCAGCCTCTCAACGGGAGTGGCCTTCATGATTGGTGGCACCACGTTCCAGCTTCAGGCAGTCATAGACAGTTTCATGCCTAACCTGCTCCCACTGCTGCTGGTCCTGCTCATCTGGTGGCTGCTGGCGAAAAAGAACGTGTCGCCCACGACGATCATGATCGTCGTGATGCTGGCCGGCGTGCTGGGTTCCTTCCCCATCTGGCCGGGCATCAATGCGGAGACAGGCGAGGCCATCAAGGTCGGGTTCTTCTAGCAACTGCACCACGTGATTCGTGATTCGTGATACGTGATGCGTGAATTCGTGATGCGTGATTCGTGATGTACTATCACGTTTCACGCATCACGTTTTACGCCACACGCATATAACAGAACACAAAGGAGAAAAAGAATGATTGGACTAAAGACACATCGTTGGAATCACATCTTTCGCGAGGATGGCAAGGTGCTCATCGTCGCGATGGACCACCCGGGGGCGTTCGGCATGATGGAGGGTCTGGAGAAACCGGGCCAGGTTATCCGCAAGATTCGCGCCGGCGGCGCGGACGCCATCTTGACCACTTATGGCGTCGTCACGCGGTTTGCTGAGGAAATTGGAGGTATGGGCATCGTTCTGCGCGTTGACGGCGGCGGTTCGTCGCTGGCCAAGGAGCACGGGCCTATGCAGTTGCTATACAACGTCTACGACGCGCTGCGCGTCGGGGTCGACGCTGTCGGGTGTATGGGTATGCCAGGCTCGGTGTACGAAACGGAGACGCTACCGTATCTATCCGAGTTGGTCGCCCAGTGTGCCGAATGGAACGTGCCAGTGATGGCCGAGATGCTGCCTGGCGGCTTCGAGAACCCGGCCGAGATGTGGACGCCGGAGAATATCGGCCATGCCTGTCGCATCGGCGCAGAATTGGGTGTGGATTTCATCAAGACCACCTACTCTGGCGACGTAGAGAGTTTCCGCAAAATTACCGAGCAGATATACGTGCCCATCGTCGTCCTGGGCGGCAGCAAGTCGAAGGATCCCCGTGACCTGTTGGGTGGTATCTACGACGCGATGCAGGCTGGCGCAAGCGGCGTCGCGGTCGGTCGCAATATATGGCGCTACCCTGAGCCTGGCAAGATGACGGCGGCCATCGCAGCCATCATCCACGAGGATGCAACGGTGGACGCTGCTTTGGAGTATCTCAAGTAGAGAGAAACCGGGTTTTGCGGAAAAAACCCGGTTTCTGGCCCTACCAACAAAGGAGTCATCAATGACGAAAACCTACAAACGAGCAGTCTTTGTCGGACCCAGACAAATCCGTTTTGACGAACTT
This sequence comes from Anaerolineae bacterium, assembly GCA_030612185.1. The sequence continues at coordinate 1,782 of JAUWOI010000025.1, read as the reverse complement.
CCCATCCCTGAGCCCGGTCCCCGCCAGGCGCTGGTGAAGGTGAAGGCATGTGCATTGTGTACGTGGGAGCAACGGGAGTATTCCGGCGAGGAGCGGTTCTATCCCCTGGCCGGTGGACACGAGGTATCGGGCGAACTGGTCAAACTGGGGCAATACGTCCACACCGACGCGCAAATCGGCGATCGGGTGATGGCCTCAGTGCTGACCCGCTGTGGTTACTGCGAGGCGTGCCGGCGCGGTCTGGACAACATCTGCGACAACATGCGCAAGCCCTTCGGCGAGACCGATGTGCCCGGCCCCGCCGGCCTGGCAGAGTACATCCTCCTCGAAGATTACCAACTGTACAAGGCCAATAACGAGACGTCGTTCGAGGAGATCTGCCTGACAGAACCGCTGGCCTGCGTCGTGCGCAGCGTGCGCAAGGCCCGGGTCGAGCGGGCCGACAACGTGGTTGTCGTGGGAGCGGGTGTGATGGGAATGTTCCATCTCCTGCTCGCCAAGCAGATCGGCGCACGGGTTTTCGTCAGCGAGCCCAACCCTGAACGGGCAGCCTTCGCCAGGGAGGTAGGCGCCGACGCCGTCATTGACCCAACGCAGAACCACTTTGCCGACCAGGTGAAAGCGTTGACCGGCGGTCGCGGCGCGGACGTGATCTTCTGTGCAGTGAGCATCGCCTCGGCGGTGGAAGAGGCAGTGGAGGCAGTCGCCAAGGGCGGGCGTGTCCACGTCTATGCCAGCATCCATCCACGCGGCACGAAGATCTCGATTGACCCCAATCCCTTCCATAGCAAAGAGATCGTGCTGACCGGCACGATGAGCCAGGACAAGGAGGACGTGCTCCAGGCTGTGCGTTTGATCTCCCAAGGGTTGATTGACCTCAAGCCGTTCATCTCACTGGTACTGCCCTTTGAGAGACTGGAGGAAGGGTTACAGGCGGCAATGCGGCCTGATACGTATCGTGTCATCGTGACAATGTAGTTTGTCCGTAGGAGTCCAACAGTGAACTTTCGACCTGAATTGAGGGTTCTCTCCGACGAGCAGATTCATGACATCCATCAGGCGGCGCTAGAGATTCTGTGGAACACAGGTGTGCTGGTTAAAGCGCCAGTCGCCCGTGACCTGTTACGCCAGGCCGGCGCGTGGGTGGATGATGAGACGATGATCTGCCGCATCCCCGGCTATATCGTCGAGGAGGCGTTGAAGCGAGCGCCATCCTCGTTTACCGTCTACGCTCGCAACCCAGCCAACGACGTACACGTGACGACGCGGTCGCTGCACTACGAGCCGATGATCGGCCGGCTCAACTGCTACGACTATGCCACCGGCACGACGCATCGCACGACGCTGGAGGACGTCGGTCACCTGGTCAAACTGGCCGACGCTTTGCCTCACTATCACCTGCTCCACTCCGGCGCTATCATGCCGCAGATAGACGGCGTGCCGATCCGCGCGACTCACGTCTACGGCTATTTGGCGTCGGTGCGTAATTCCAGCAAGGTGGTCAAGGCGACCTCCCGCGAGCGGATTCTGGCCGAGGATTGTCTGCGGATGGTTGCTGTGATTGCGGGCGGCGAGTCTGAGTTCCGACGTAAGCCGTTCACTTTCACCACCGACAACCCCGTCGCACCGCTCCATCACGACCAGCAATTCTCATTTTGAGGGGTGGTTCCCTGGTCTGTGATGGATAGATGAATTATTTGCGGCTCGGTTCTGAACAATGTAGCCGCGCTTTCCGCAGCGCGAGTTACTGCGCGGAATGGAATCCGTGCCTACGGCCCATTT
>JAUWOI010000193.1 GCA_030612185.1 Anaerolineae bacterium | reverse complement strand
ACCTCTGAGGAGATGATGCCCAGGTACTCCCTGGTCGTCTCGTCGGCGTCGGGAAGCGTCATTTGGAGGAAGTAGATGGCGTTGGAGATGACGCCCAGGGGATTGCGCAGTTCGTGGCCGACGCCGCCAGCCAGTTGGCCGAGGACGGCCAGTTTCTAAGACCGCACCAGACGCTCCTGCATCTCCTTGCGCCTGGTGATGTCCTCGGTGTGAACCAAAACCAGGTCGGGGGGCACAAAGGCGTACTTCACCGCGAGGTACTTGTGCTCGCCTGTAGATTTGTACCAATAAGACATCTCCCGTTCGCTGGAGGTCTTTTTTTCGAAGCAGCGCTCGATTTCATCCCGGATCTCGGGCAGATCTTGGTACATTTCGCTGATCGTTATCCCCACGAAATCGGCAATCTTGCCCTGCGTGATCGCCACGGCCGCATCGTTGTAGTCTATCAACACGAGGTCATCTTCAACCCGCTGCCAGCTATAAGTGGGCACAGGGATACCTTTGTATTGCGCCCTCATCTTTTCCTCGCTCTCCCGCAGTTCAGCAGTGCGCTCTTCCACCATCTCTTCCAGCCGCTCGGAGTATTCCTTCAGTGCCTCCTCCGCCCGCTTGCGGTCGGTGATGTCTACGCCCTGAGCGATGGTGGCCAAAAGAGTCGTGCCGTCTTCCGCATAGATGTTCGCCGAATTCCAGAGCGCTAACCGTGTCTCTCCATTCCTGCAAAGAATCGGGATTTCCACCGACTCCCAGTATTCACCGCTCAAGGTGCGTGCGATCTTGCTTAGCGATTCGTCTCGGCTTGTTTTAGGGAAGAGCATGCGCAGTTCTTGGCCGATGGCCTCGTCGGCTGTATAATCCGTAAGACGCTCGAGGACACGGTTGAACCGGGTGATCCTGAACGCCGGGTCCCAGACGATGATAGGAGCGTTGGCGTAGTGGATTAGACTGTCCAGGTAGTCGCGTGTCTCTCTGAGCGCCTCCTCCGCCTGCTTGCGCGCGGTCATGTCGCGGATGAGCCTTAACACCGCGAAGAGACCAACACCAGCGACCATGACTGTTTCGATGATCGCCTCACGCCAGTTAATGGGAGTGTGCGGCGCGCCCAGAAGGCGAGGGATATCCAAGATCTCATCCAGCCACACTAAGAAGCCAAGCAGAACGAACATGCCGGCTACAGGTAGCCATGTTCTCCTGTTGAGAATCGCTTGCTCCGCTCGCTTGCGCTCGGTTTGCGCTGCTTCCAATTCAGCAACCCGTTGGCGTAGTTCTGTCAATTCCGCTATGCGTTGTTCTTTTGTTTTCTCTTGATCTGTCATCGCTGCTTCCGCTCGTTTCCGCCTATGGGCAGTCTCACCGTGAACGTACTGCCCTTGCCCTCCTCGCCTGTCCTGCCTGTCCCGAGCGTAGCCGAGGGAAGCCCCGTCGAAGGGCTCTCCACCTCAATGCTGCCCCCATTGGCCTCCACCAGGTTCCTGGAGACCGCCAGTCCCAGCCCGATGCCCCGGGCCTTGGTGGTGAACAGCGGCTCGAAGATCCTCTCCAAGTTTTCCTCAGAGATGCTAAAGCCGGTGTCGCTTATTGAGACACGGAGACAGGGAGAAGGGGAGACAGGGAGACTATCTCCTTGTCCCCTTGTCCCCTTGTCCCCGCGTCTCCCTATCCCCTCGTCTTCCAATACACTTATCATCAGGCAGCCGCCATCGGGCATGGCCTGATATGCGTTGGTGACCAGGTTGAGCAGCACCTGCCCCATCTGCCGGGGGTCCACGAACACTGGGGGCAGGTCGGAGGGTATCTGGGTGACGACTTCCACATCCTCGGGCGGAGGTCGTCTCTCCAACACCTGCGAGACCAGAGCGGAGACGGCTACCTCCTCCCTCTTGGCCGGCCGGGTGCGCGAGAAGTCGAGGAGGTCGGAGACGATCTTTTCTGCACCGCGGACCTCTGAGGAGATGATGCCCAGGTACTCCCTGGTCGTCTCGTCGGCGTCGGGAAGCGTCATTTGGAGGAAGTAGATGGCGTTGGAGATGACGCCCAGGGGATTGCGCAGTTCGTGGCCCACGCCGCCAGCCAGTTGGCCGAGGACGGCCAGTTTCTCCCGGCGGACCAGTTGCTCCTGGGCATCTTGGAGTTCCTGGGTGCGCTGCTCTACCATCTCCTCCAGCCGCTCGGAGTACTCCTTCAGCGCCTCCTGCGCCTGCTTGCGCTCAGTGATGTCTCTAGTGGTTCCTTGTAAACCTATCGGTTTTCCAGTCTCATCAAAGAGTATTCTGCCATTCACCTCACAGGCGATCTTCTCGCCAATTTCGTTGTAAAAGTAGGTTTCGAACACCACTCCTGTGTGGGTTTCCAGATTCTTCAGTTCATGGGTTATTATGCTCGCCATCTTTTGCATTTCTTCAGGAGAACAATGCTCCGGTAATCTACTCCCTATCCACTCTTCCGGCGTGAATCCCAACATGTTGAATATGGCTGGATTGACGTAGGTAAATTCAAGGTTCAAATCCATCTTCCAGATAACGTCAAGTGTATTTTCAGCCAATAACCGGTATTTTCCCTCGCTCTCCCTAAGCGCCTCCTCCGCCCGCCTGCGCCCCTCCTCCATCTCAATGTTGCGCAGGGCGAAAGCGATGTCTCCGGCGACCTCTTCGAATAAGGCTTGCTCTTCCTCGTCGGCGATGAAATCAGCGGGGATGGAGACAGACGATAGACCGTATATCTTTCCCTCGTATTCCAACCGGACGGTCATCGCCCCCCTGCCACCGCAATTCACCGCCAGGGGGCAGCCGGCGCAGGTGGAGGGATCTTCTGTTGACACAACGCCCGGTTGCGATAGCGCCCTCCGAGCGCAGTCGGTCAACTCGCCACGCTTCAACTGTTCCACCAGGGGCAAGAAATCCCCGCCTAACCCGGCCTCGGCGGCTGTCACGAGTCCTCCGGTCTCATCAAACAGGGCAATCCAGGCGTTATGATAACCGCGCGTTTCGATCAGATTGTCGCAAGCACCTTTCAGCAGACGGTCGCGGTCCTTTTCCCTGGTGATGAGTTGGTTGACGTTGCGGATGGCGCGCAGCACGAGGCTGAGGTGCTCTATCCTCTCCTCCGCCTGCTTGCGCTCGGTGATGTCCTTCATGATGCCAAGCATCCGGCATGCATTCCCATGTTCATCGGCAAGGAAGAAACCATTGTCTTCCACGTAAAGATACGTCCCGCTCTTATGCCTGAAACGGTACCCTACTTGATATTTGGAACATCTCTCTAGGGCCTCCTCAAGTAATGCCAACGCAACTTGGCGATCATCAGGATGTATCAGTCTCTCCCAATCAGATAAATCTACTTCCTGGAATTCATCAAGAGTGCAACCGGTAATTGTTTGAACATCCCCCGACCAACTGATTTGATCTGTTGGAATGTCGTAGTCGTACACCATTTGGCCCGCCTGCTCCGCCAGCATACGATATTGCTCTTTCGTTTCTCGCAGTGCCTGCTCCGCACGCTTGCGCTCGGCGATTTCTTGCCGGAGGGCCAGCACCATGCCGCTGAACGTGCGACCCAGTTGAGCGATCTCGTCACGGCCCGCAGTTACGTCCTCGATGTCCGCAGGTGCGAACGGCTGGCCCTGCTCCACGGCTGTTGCCGCGTCGGTCAGGTGACGGATGGGGCGCGTGATGGTTCGCGCCAACAGGATAGAGACGATCAGGGCGATCACTCCCACCAAGCCCGCGCTGCTCCAGGCCACCGCCTCCAACTGTTGCAGCGGGGCCAGGAATTGGGCCTCGGGCAGGTCCACCACCACCGTCCAAGGATAGTTCTCCAACCGCGTGTATCCGACGACATGATCGCGGTAGTCGAGGGGGGAATGGTAGCGGTAGGTACCAGAGCCCTGAGCCGAGGCCAGTTCAGTGGCCAGGTCGTCCAGATTCAGGCTTTCGGGGATCAGCGGTGTGTCGGTGCCCTCGACGGTGCCGAAGCGGATAGTCGCGGAGATAGTCGCCGCCGCCTCCGGCGTCAGTTCTCCCAGGCTGTGGTACAGCAGGTCGTGGTTGGGGTGCGCGATGATCACACCGTCCTGGTCCACCAGGTAGGCCAAACCCTGCTCGCTGACTACCACGTTGTCAATGATGGACCAGATGGTATCGGCCTTGAGCCAGACGATGTCTATGCCGACGATCTCCCCCTCCGCCGTGACGACAGGGTTGGTGAGAAAGACACCTGGTCGCCCGGTGCCGCGCCCGACGAGCATGCTGGAGACGTAAGGCTGGCCCTGGATGGAAGCCTGGAAATAGGCGCGGAAGGAGCGGTCCTTGCCCACGAGGGTATCAGCCAGCGAGGCCACGACGATACCGTTCACGTCCAACAGCCCTGGCGCGTCGTAGTCGGGGTGGGTGTCGGCAAAGTTCTGCAGCGTCTGGTAGGCCCGGGGGCTCAGGGCCTGGCGCTCATCTCCAGAAGCGGTCAGAAACGATATCACCGACGGTTGGCCCGCCAGGGCAGCAGAGGCGCGCTGGTTCTCCGTGAGCAACAACCCAATGTGTTGGGCAGTGCTGCGAGATAGTCCCACCAGGTTCTCCCTGGTGATTGCGGCGACTGCGTTCTGGCCCCGGGTCAGGTTGTAGTAGGCAGTGACAGACATTGGGATAAGGGCCAGCGCCAGGAAAACGAGGGCCAGTTTGGCGCCGATGGACCAGCGCAAGATTGGGTCTCCTCTGACACCTGGTTTACTCGTGGGCCTGTTCTCCATAATTCGCCCTCCTTTGAGTGAAACGTAAGACGTAAGAATGGCTATGATGCTGGCAAGGCGAACCAAAAAGTGCTGTTCCCGCCGGCTCCACTTTCCACTCCCACCTGTCCGCCGAGTTTTTCCACGATGCGCCGCACGATGGACAGCCCCAACCCGTGCCCCTTGGCGCTAGCCTGGCCGAAATGTGTGAAGGGAATAAACAAGCGGGCCTGCTCCTCCGGCGTGAGACCACGGCCGTTGTCCCGCACCCAGAAACAGACCATGCCGTCCACCTGCACCGTCGCGCCTAGTTCCACGCGCGGCGGCTGGCCGCCATACTTGATGGCGTTGCTGAGATAGTTCACCCATACCTCTTCGACCCACGGGCCGTAGCCCAGCGCCACCGGCCAGGTGTCGGGCCAGATAACCTCGCCCTGGTACTCCTCGATCATAGGGGCCAGGCGCTGCCCGGCTTCGGCCACGATGCTCGCCGTGTCCAGCGGCCCCATCATCACTTCCATTTTGCGCGCCTGTGCCAACAGGAGCAACTCATCAACAATGCTGCTCATCTTGCGCATGTTGCGCGCAACCGTACGCAAATAGTGGTGCAGTTCCTCATCCGATATTGTGGCGTAATCCACTTCCAACACCTCGGCGAAACCGATGGCCAGGCTCAAAGGGTTCTTGAGGTCGTGGGCCACGGTGTGGGCAAAGGCGTCCAGTTCCTCGTTGCGCGCTTGCAGTTCGACGGCGTGCCGGCGCAGCGCTTCGACCAGCCGGGCGTTGTCAATGGCAGTACTGGCCGAGGCGGCCAGCAACTCCAGCAACGTCAGGTCTGTTGGCTTGAAGCGGTCAGGCTCTACATCCACCACCTGGATCACGCCGACTACATCTCGTTTGACCCACAGCGGGACGCTGAGCATGGAGCGTATCTCCAGTCCGGTTTGCCGATCTATACCCTTGAAGTGGCGCCCGTCGGCCCGCGCGTCTGACACGGTCAGGCTCTCGCCACTGCGAGCCACCCAGCCGGCGACCCCTTTTCCCGGCGCTAGCCGCCAGCCGCGCACGATCTCACCTTGGGGGCCGGTGGCCTGCTGGCACACCAGTTCGTCCGTCTCCGAGTCGATCAACCAGACCGAGGCGGCGACCACGTCCAGCAGACGGCGTATCTCTTCCAGGATGGTGACGAGCACGTGGTCCAGGTCGAGGGTGGAACTGAGCGCCCGGCTGGCGCGGTTGAGCAGCGCCAGTCCCCGGTTGCGCTGTTGCAGCGCTTCCTCCGCCTGTTTGCGCTCGGTGATGTCGCGGTTGCTACCCCGCCGGCCGAGCCAACTCCCGTCGGCGCCATACACCGGTTGGCAGATGTGTGCGATCCAGCGCTGCTCGCCGCTGCGGGTGACGATGCGGAAGTCAATGGGCAATACCTCGTCGCTTCCCAATTCCTCGCGGCAGTGTTTGGCAACCAGCGCGCGGTCGTCAGGATGGGTGATCCTCTCCAGCAGTCCGGGGTCTTGAAGGAATTCATCGGCACGATGTCCAGTGATATGTGCACACGACGGCGAAACGTAGATGTAGTCTCCATCTGGGCCAATCCAGTACTCCCAGTCGTGGGTAAAGTCGGCCACAGTGCGGAACCGCTCCTCACTCTCCCGCAGTGCCTCCTCGGCCTCCCGCTTCTCAATCGCCCTGCGAATCGTCACCAGCAATTGCTCCACGTCGTAGGGCTTCTGCACGTAGGAATAGGCCCCCAGGTTGATCGCCTCAATGGCCGATGCCTGTGAGGCGTACCCGGTGAGCAGGATACACTCCGTGCCAGGGCAGCGGTTCTTGATCTCCCCCATCACCTCCAGACCGGACATGTCCTCCAGCCTGAGGTCAATCAGGGCCGCGGCAGGTGTCTCCTCCTCGGCCCGATCCAGGGCTGCCTGTCCTGTGGCAACGGTTACGGGTACATACCCCTTGGCCCTGAGAATGTCGGAGAGGGTCTTTCTGAGATTGGGGTCATCGTCTACGATGAGGATATGTTTTGTGTTCATAGGTCTACTCCCTACGCGACAGAACTCTGCCCAGTTCCCGGCGACGAACTTCGGTCAATACCTGGAGAAGCCCCTCCACCTGAAGGGGTTTGTAGAGGCAGGTGTAGGCACCGATCCTCAGCGCAGCCTCTATCGCTGACGCCATCTCCTCCCGGTGGCCGGTCACCAGCACCACCGGCAGGTGAGGATGTCGCTCCCTGATCTCCCTGAGAATCCCCAGACCGCTGATGTTGTTCAGCATCATGTCCAGGAGCACCAACTGCTCATCCGCTCCGAGCCTCTCCACCACGCCGTGTGGGTCGCTGATCTGGGTCACCGCGAAACCTCGCACCCGCAATATGTCCCCCAGCGTCCTACAGAACTGCGGGTCGTCGTCCACGATGGCGATGGAGCGCTCCTTGCGCAGCGAGGAGAAGAAGCAGAGCAAGCGGTTGATGTCCAACGGCTTGGTCAGGGCGGCGATAGCGCCTTCTTCCAATCCCTCCTCGACCAGTTTGTCGGTGGAGTAGGCGGTCATCAGCACGACCGGCAGGTCAGGCTGCCTGGACTTGATGGCTCTGTAGAGGTCCACTCCGTTGACCTCTGGCATCTTGATGTCGGTCAGGACACAGTCAAAGAGGCTCGCCGTCACCTTTTCCAGGGCTTCAGGACCGGAGTGAACAGCCGCGGCTTCGTGCCCCTTGACCTTGAGGATGTCCACGATGGTCCTGGCCATCATGTGGTCGTCATCCACGACCAGGATGCGAAGTTTGTCTTCCATCATGCGCTTGCTCCTTTGCGTGAAACGTGAAACGTCAAACGTGATGCGTGAAACGTGATGCGTGAAACGTAACTGATTGCTCATCCGTCACGCTTCACTGTTCTCCATCTCCCCTGCCCCCCCCTGCTCCTCTGCTCCCTGTCACCCTGTCACCCTGTCACCCTGTCACCCTGTCACCCTGTCACCCTGTCACCCTGTCACCT
>JAUWOI010000005.1 GCA_030612185.1 Anaerolineae bacterium | reverse complement strand
GAGTACCAGGTGGAAGTTCTCGGCTTTGACTACTACAACACCAAGACCGGCAACATCGAATCGGGCAGCGCGGACAAGATCGCCGTCTGGCTGCTGGACACCGACTTTGACGGGCGCAGCCTCTTTCCGCGGCAGGTCTTTTTTCCCATGTCCGGCCCGAAAAAAGGCTGGGCGCGGCTGGCGCGAGTCCTCAAAGCCGAGATTGACCCCGAACTGATAAAAGCCTATCACGGCACGGTCTCGCTGCCCTTTGAGCCGAGGGAGCACCGGCGCATCGCCGTCAAGATCGTGGACGACCGGGGCATCGAGAGTCTGAAAGTGGTGGAGGTGGAATGATGATTGACGAGCGAACGCTGCAAGAAGCCGTGCAGCGGATCGTCGCCGTGGCGCAGCCGAGCAAGGTGATCCTGTTCGGCTCTCACGGGCGCGGCGACGCCGACGCCGGCTCCGACCTGGACCTCCTGGTGATCAAGCCGCAAGTGGTGGACAAGTACACGGAAATGATCCGCCTGCACGAAGCGGTGGGCAGCATCGGCGTGGGGGTGGACGTGCTGGTCTATTCGGAAGCAGAATACCGGCGACGCAGCCAGGTGCCGGGTACCGTGCTGTATTGGGCGCGCAAGGAAGGGAGAGACTTGTATGAAGCCGCACATTGAAGAAGCCTGGCGGTCGCTGCGTCTGGCAGACCGCGACATCCAGGCTTTCGACGCGCTCAAGGCAAATCCGCAAGTTCACATTTCGATGATTTGTTTCCACGCCCAACAGGCCGTGGAAAAATCGCTCAAGGCGGTCTTGTTCTCGCGCCGGATCGAGTTCAAGCGCGTACACGACCTGGTCGAACTGGCGCGATTGTTGAGCAAGCGCGGCATCGTGTTGCCGGTTCCGGAGGGTCAACTGCGCCGCTTGAACCCCTTTGCCGTCACCTTCCGTTACGACGATATGGAGATCGAACTCACCTCGCTATCCAATGTGGTGAGTGTGGTCGCAGACGTGCGCCGCTGGGCAGAAGAGCAGGTGAGCGCGGCGGTAGAGAGCGAGGGAACCGATGGCCCAGGCCACGATTGACCGGTTGATCATCAACTCACCCTACACAGAGCCCTCCCGCCACTGGCGTTACGAGCGCGAGACGCGCACCTTTTCGCTGGCCGAGGGCCGCCGCCCGGCGGGTTACGTGGTCGCCTCCGAAAGTTCCAGGGCCTTTGACGATCCGGGCATCTTTGTCGAGATTCCGCTGGTCAACCAGATTCGCCCGCGCGTCGAGGCCTGGCGCGAGGCGGGCTATCCCGGCGTGAGCAGCATCACCAGGCGGCTGCTGGAGCACTGGACAGACCCGGAGGAATACGAGGCGCGGCGCTTTTTCTTCTGCCAACTGGAGGCGATGGAGACGCTGATCTGGCTGGCCGAAGCGCCCGCCGCCGAGCGCGTGGGCGTCAATATCCCCTCCGACGGTGGGGAGTTCCTGCGCCGCTGCTGCAAGATGGCCACCGGCGCTGGCAAGACCATCGTGATGACCATGGCGATTGCCTGGCACATTTTGAACAAGGTCACCTACCGGCAGGACACCCGCTTTGCCAAAAACGTGCTGGTCATCGCGCCGGGGCTGACGGTCAAAAGCCGCCTGGCGGTGCTGATACCATCAGCGCCGGGCAACTATTACGACGCCTTCCGCATCGTGCCCTCGGCGCTGATGGACAAACTGCGCCAGGGGCGAGTGCTGGTGCACAACTGGCACGTCCTCAACTGGGAGAGCGAGAAGCAGGTCGCCAAAAAGCGCAGCGTGGACAAGCGCGGGGCCAAGAGCGACGAGGCCTACACCCGCGAAGTGCTGGGCGAGATGGCCAGGGCCCGCAATCTCCTGGTCATCAACGATGAGGCGCACCACGCCTGGCGCGTGAACGTAGAAGCCGTTGGCAAGTACCTGCGCACGCGGGATATGAAGGACAGCGCCCAGGAAGCCACCGTATGGGTCGGCGGCCTGGACCGCCTCCACCGCACGCGGAGAATTCTGACCTGCTATGATTTTTCCGCCACGCCCTTTTCGCCGTCCGGCAAAAAGAGCACGGAGGAGGCATTATTCGGCTGGATCGTGAGCGATTTCGGGCTGAACGACGCCATCGAGTCGGGGCTGGTCAAGACACCGCGCGTGGTGGTGCGCGACGACGCCGTGCCGGACGCCAAAACCTACAAATCGCGCCTCTATCACATCTACAACGACCCGGAAGTGAAGGACGACTTGAACCGCCGCGCCCAACAGCACGAGCCACTGCCCGACCTGGTGCTCAACGCCTATTACCTGCTGGGCTACGACTGGCGCGAGACGGCGCGGGAATGGGAAAAAGCCGGCCTGCCTACCCCGCCGGTGATGATCACGGTCTGCAACCGCACCGAGACAGCGGCGCGGGTCAAATACGCCTTTGACCACAAAAAGGTGCACATTGACGAACTGTGCGACCCGGCGCGTATCCTGCACATTGACTCCAAGGTGCTGAAAAAGGCCGAGGCGCAAGAGGAGCCGCTTACTCCGCTAGAACTGAACCCAGAAGACAAAATAAAAGAGAGGGGCGCCGCGCCAGCCCGTAAACTGACCAAGAGCCAACAGGCCGAGTTGCTGCGCCAGATGGTGGACACGGTCGGGCGCCCCGGTCAGCCCGGCGAGAAGGTGCAGAGCGTCATCTCAGTGGGCATGCTCAGCGAGGGGTGGGACGCCAAGACCGTGACGCACATTATGGGGTTGCGCGCCTTTTCCAGCCAACTGCTATGCGAGCAGGTGGTCGGACGGGGGCTGCGTCGCACGTCCTACGAAGTCAACCCCGAGACCGGCATGTTCGATCCCGAGTACGTCAACATCTTTGGCGTGCCGTTCGCCTTCCTGCCCCACGAGGGTGTTGATGGGCCGCCGCCTCCGCCGCCCGCGCCCAAGACTGCCATCGAACCGGATCCGGCCAAAGCGCAATACGAAATCCGCTGGCCCAACCTGGTGCGCATTGACCACGTGTACCGGCCCACCCTGACGCTGGACTGGAACCACCTCCGGCCGCTGGAACGGGACGCCGCCCGCACCGCGCAAGTGGCCGAACTGTCCCCCATCCTCGAAGGCAAACCGGACGTAACGCGGGTGAATCGCATCGAACTCGAACGGCTGGCGAGCGAGTTCCGCACCCAGCGTATCATCTTTGAGACGGCGCGCGATGTCTACGACCAGATGCAGCACACCTGGAAGGGGAGCAAGGAACTGCTGCTGGCGCAGTTGGTGCGCCTGGTGGAGCAGTTCATTCGCTCTGACAAAATCGCCATCCACCCACCGCTGTTCTACCAGGACGAGATGCGTCGCCGCCTGATCATCACGCTCAATATGACCAGGGTGGTGCAGCACTTATGGGAGGCCGTCCGCTTTGAGAATACCGAAAGGGTAGAACCGGTCTTTGACCGCGACCACCCGATCCGCGCCTCTGGCGATATGAGCACCTGGTACACCGGCAAGCCGTGCGAGCGCACGACCAAGTCTCACATCAACTTTTGCGTGTATGACAGCGCCTGGGAGGCGTCCGATGCGTATGTGCTGGACCACCATCCGGGGGTCGCGGCGTGGGTCAAGAACGACCACCTGGGTTTTGAGGTGCTGTACATCTATCGCGGCGTGGTGCGCAAATACCGCCCGGATTTCCTGGTGCGCCTGAACACGGGGGAGATGCTGATTCTGGAGACCAAGGGGCAGGACACCGAGCAAGAACGCGTCAAGCGGCGGTTTCTGGACGAATGGGTAAACGCCGTCAACGCCCACGGCGGATTTGGCCACTGGCGGTGGGCTGTAGTGCAGCAGCCGGGAGAGATCAAGGATGTTTTGACGCGGTGTACAGCGTCCGTGTGAGGATAGGGAAGGGCGGCTAACCAGCGGTTCTGCGGCGAAACCGCGATGGATCTGTACTCTCGAAATAGGTCACTGGAGAGCCACGTGACACGGAAACGGTCACGCGTGGTTCGGAGAGGGGCTGTTGGAAAAGTGCCCGTTTGAGTAACTTGCTGGCCGCCTACCTTACGCACGCCGGAGCCTGTCCTGAGTTTACCCTGCCACCGCGAGTACCACCGCGAGTACCACCGCGAGTACTCGTGGCGGGGCTCGTGGCGGGGCTCGTGGCGGGGCTCCACTGCGAGAGTGCCACCGCGAGTACTCGTGGCGGGGCTCTCGTGGCAGGCGTGGCGGTGAGCCTGTCGAAGGATCTCCCGCCGTAGGGTAGCGCTCTCTCCCAGCCACCTGGGAAGCAGGGGTTGATGTTTCGCACAAAATGTGCTATTGATCCGCATCCAGACGACCCACGGTTTCGTGGAGGTGGGGATTATGTTCCATGTGCTATTGAGACATTAGTAAAGGAAATATATGTGCCGCCAGGGGTACCAAGCTGGATCAGGAGTACTGTCACGTCTCTTGTGAAGAAATATGGATATGATTTTCCGGTGAGAAAATCAGTGCTAGATCGTGAGCCACGTCATTGAATATGGAAAACTGCCAGCTAACCCTCGCTTAAGCTGACGGGCTGTCGCCCGAGGGTACGCAGCGTGATTTCGTCTCGTTTAGTGTCTTGCCAAGAAAGTTTAGAGCAGAAAGCCGCCCGCAGCTTAGATCTTCGTTATCCGGCCCGTTGGAGTCGAGAGAGTGAAGATAGGGTTGAGGTTGGTCGGGCAACGGTCTCGCCCAGGGCGTCATGTGCCCTGGGGTGCGCTGCTGATCGGACTGGGACGGTGGGCGGAGACCGTCCACGCCGATCCCGGCGTCTACTACGTCGCTCGAACGGAGACGACACCGGTGCTGATGGACTTCGACGGCGAGGCACACGATGCCGCACCCGACATCAGCGCCGATGAGTACGTGGAAGCGCCTCGTAAGCTTTACCTGCCGCTGGTAGTGCGATCCAGTGAATAAGGAAGTGTGTGATTCATAGTAGGCGCTTCATCGCCGTGGAATCGCTAACAAATATCGAAGGAGACAAACGGATGTTCAATATGAAGCGCTTCAATCCGCTGGGCTTTCTCTTGGCGCTTCTTCTGGTGGGGCTCATCGCTGTCGTCACCATGACGCCGGTGGCCCGGCCCATCAAGTCACTAGACGAGACCTACGCGCTGCTGGAGCGGCTGGATATGCAGTGGAACCAACCCGGCGTCCCGGTCATCGTCTTCGCCAACGAGGGCTGTCCCGCCAGCCGTTCACTGGAAGCAGCCCTACAGCGAGAGGGAGTTGCCTACCTGCGCGTCGATGTCTACAGCAGCGAACTCACCAAAGAGGTCCACGCGGATTTGGGTCGCAACTACCTGGGCACCGTGGCGACGCGAGCGACCCCGACCATCGTCGTGGGCACGCAGGTGATCCGGGGCAGCGACGTCGGGGCAGTTCTGGAAGCCATCGTTGAGGAGAACCGGCAATAGATGTGTGGGGAAAATTAGTGCAACCTGATGGCAGGTTTACCAGTGTCAGCACCGAACGCTTATTCGGCAATCTGCCCGCCGAACAAGTACCCAAGATGCAGACCTGGATCGAGTACGTCGGTAAGAGATATGCTTGGATTCAGTCAGGTTCTAGTTTGCAGTAGGGCGCGGGCTAACATCGCGTCAACCCGACGCGGCTATCGCCGCTCGAAATCGGCGACCACACGCGCTTTCAGGGTGTCTTATAGCGAAAGTTCTTTCCCGCACTCGCCGCGCGGGTGAAGCCTAGCCGTTCGGCGGCTTCCCGAGTGGCAAGACGATTTTGGGGCGAAAGGCGTAGCGCCGGATACCGCCGGCTGCGATTTTTGCCTGCTACCAAGTTCAAATTGGTGAATAGGGAGGAACAGTATGAAGGATAACTCAGTCATCATCATCGGGGCCGGGTTCGCAGGGCTTTCGGCTGGGATCTATGCCCAGATGAATGGTTACCGCACGCAAATCTTTGAGATGCACGACTTGCCGGGTGGCTTGTGCACGGCCTGGAAACGCAAAGGGTACACCATTGACGGCTGTATCCACTGGCTGGTGGGCTCCTCACCCCAGAGCGGCATGTACCGCTACTGGGAGGAAGTCGGCATTGCCCAGGGACGCGAGTTCATCAACATGGACGAATACATGCGTTACGAGAGCGCCGATGGGCGCACCCTCATCCTCTACACGAACGTGGACAGGCTGGAAAAGCATCTGCTGGAGTTTTCGCCGCAGGACGCCGAGCCCATCCAGGATTTCATCCAAGGTATCCGCATGTGCCTCGATTTTGATCAGCCCTCCGAATCGGACCCACCGCTCAAACGTCTGCAAAAAGGTCTTAAGCTTGGGCTGATTCTGGTGACCAAAGGGAGAGAAATGCGGAAGTGGATGAAGATCTCCGCCGCGGAATTTGTCATGCGCTTCAAAGACCCAGTGCTCCGCGAAGCGCTGCGGGAAATGTGGGTTCCAGAATTCTCGATGTTCTTTATGCTCTTCACCTTTGCCTACCTGCATAACAGGAATGCGGGTTACCCCATCGGCGGTTCCTTGCCCATGTCGCTGGCACTGGCCAAGCGCTACACTAACCTGGGGGGAGTAATCCATTACGATAGGCGGGTGGAGAAAATTCTGGTGGAAGGGGATAAAGCGGTGGGCGTCCGGCTGGCGGATGGGAGTGAGCACCGCTCCGGGCGGGTGATCTCCGCAGCGGATGGGTATACCACCATCTTTAAAATGCTGGAAGGGAAATACGTGGATGAAAAGACACGCGAGCCTTACGAGAAATGGCCCATCTTCCCGTCGCTGTTGTTCGTGGGAGTGGGGGTGAACCGCTCTTTTGCCAATGAGCCCAAAACGGTCTCTGGCATGAGTTTCCCCTTGCGCCAGCCGACGGAAATCGGGGACGCGGTGCGGGACAGAATGCCGATACACATTTTTAACCAGGATCCCACATTGGCGCCGGCCGGCAAGACTAGCCTGGTGGTGATGATGCCCAGCAGTTACGAATATTGGAAGGAACTGGCGCAGGACCGGGTGGCCTACGATGAGAAGAAAGATCAGGTAGCGCGCACGGTCGTGGAACTGCTGGATCAGCGCTTCCCCGGCATCTCTCAGCAGGTGGAGATGGTGGATGTGGCAACGCCGCTGACCTTTGAGCGCTACACAGGCAACTGGAAAGGCAGTTTCGAAGGCTGGCTGATAACGCCGCAGAATTCATTCACCATGATGAGGCCCATGCGCCAGACCCTGCCTGGCCTGCAGGACTTCTATATGTGCGGGCAATGGGTACAGCCGGGGGGAGGTCTCCCAACTGGCGTCATGACCAGCCGTCGGCTGGTGCAGGCACTATGCAAGCAGGACGGGAAAAAATTCCAGACCACAGTGGTGTAGGTCAATGGGTTTTGACGTTCACAGTTGGCAATGACTAGCAAACAGAGAGCCGCCCAACCAATCGCTGGAGCCGACCGCGCCTTCGGCGCTCGTTGACAGTGGCGCTTTTGCATTTGTTGTGGGGCTTGTAGCGAAGCAGGTTTTGCCTTGCCCGGCGCGGCGGCTCAGCTCCCAGTCGTTACACGGCGCTTTGACTCTTCCTACTTCAATAAGGTTTGGGCGAGCCTGCCAGCAGCGGCGTCGCAAGCAACCTGGCAGGCTGGCGGGGAGAGTTCTCGTCTCATAGGGCAATGACTTTGCGTCGAATTGAGAGACGTACACAGGCAGTTTTGCCGGTCTAGGTACGTGAAAGGAGATAACGATGGAAAACTGGAATCAATGGCTCCCGTTGCTCGTCCCGATTGTTTTTCTTCAATTGGGACTGATGATCTTTGCACTGGTGGATTTGGTCCGCCGCGAAAGGACGAAAGGCCCGAAGTGGGCATGGGTGCTCGTTATCGTGCTCATCAACTTCATCGGGCCGATCGTGTACTTGGTGATCGGGCGGGAGGAGTGAATGTCTGTAGTTCGTACGCAGGGATTGCGGAAGGCTTTCGGCAGTGTGCGGGCGCTAGATGGATTAAACCTCACCGTTGAGCCAGGTACGGTTTTTGGTTTTCTCGGGCCGAATGGCGCCGGCAAGACGACGACGATCCGCATTCTCACTGGCCTTGCCCGGCCCACCGGTGGGCGTGCCTGGGTTCTTGGGAAAGATATTGTTACCGCTCGCCGCGAGATTGCCGGCCGCATTGGCTATCTGCCTGAGGAGCCGGTCTTTTATCCGTGGATGACGGCGTGTGAACTTCTGGATCACGTCGGGCGGATCTTCGGCCTTACGGCGGGGGAGAGGGAAGCCCGTACGAAAGAGCTGCTCGACCTAGTTGGGCTGACCCAGGCAAGTGGACGGCGCATCGGCGGTTTCTCGCACGGCATGCGCCAGCGGTTGGGGCTGGCTCAGGCGTTGGTCAACCGACCCGAAGTGCTCTTTCTCGACGAGCCGGTGAGTGCCCTCGATCCGGTTGGCCGTAAGGAGGTGCTGGAGTTGATCTGGAAGTTGCGTGGGCAGTGCGCAGTATTCATGTCAACTCATATCCTCACAGATGTGGAGCGTGTGTGCGACATCGTGGGCGTCATCAACCATGGGCGGATGGTGGTCGAGGCACAACGAGAGGAATTGATCGCCCGGTACACCGTGCCAGTGTTCAAGATCGAGGGTGATAGCGGCTCCGCCAGGCAAATTGCCGCGTGGGCGGAAACCCTGCGCGCCATATCCTGGGTGACGACTGTCTCGGTTGACGGAACGACTGCCCGTGTGGTGGTGAACAATGTAGAGACAGCCAAACGAGAGTTATTGATCCTGGCGGTTCAAGCGGGGTTGGTCCTGACGCGCTATGAGATGGTCAGGCCGTCGCTGGAGGATGTTTTCCTGCAGTTGGTTGGCGAAGGGAAGGAGGCGGAGTGATTTTTCTCGTTGCGTTGCGCAAAGAACTCTTCGAGCAGTGGCGCTCGTACCGCTTGCTCGTCGTCGTGGCGGTGCTTCTGGCTTTTGGGTTGGTGTCGCCGCTGACTGCCAAACTCGCTCCCGAGTTGATGAAACTTCTACCAAATGGTGAGGAGATTGCCAAACTCATTCCTTCGCCGACAACTGCGGACGCAGTAGCGCAGTACCTTAAGAATAGCAGCCAGTTCGGGGTCGTCCTTGCGCTGTTGATGACCATGGGGGCAGTGGCACAGGAGAAAGACAAGGGCACGGCGGCTCTTGTGCTCGTCAAGCCCATGCCACGCCCTGTGTTTCTGTGGGCTAAGTTCGTCGCGCTGGGGGTGACGTTCATAATTGGCATTGTGATTGCTGGCGTGGCTTGCTACTACTACACCCTGATCTTGTTTGAGGCTCTGGATGTTCCTCGCTGGCTTGCGCTCAATGGACTGCTGCTTTTGTTTGTGTTGGTCTACATCGCGTTGACGTTGCTGTGCAGTACGGTGAGCCGCTCGCAGGTGGTGGCCGGTGGGCTGGCCTTTGGCTTGGTGATTCTGCTCGGTGGTATCGGCGCGATCCCGAGGGTGGGTGAGTTTTTACCTGGACAGTTGCTCGCCTGGGGAGCGGGGCTGGTCGCCGGGAGCACAGAGGCGGCATGGCCGGCGGTGTGGGTGAGCGTTGGGATTATCGCCGCTGCTCTGGTGGGGGCGTGGGCGATCTTCGAGAGGCAGGAGATTTAGAGTCCTTTCAGCGCCGTGTAACCAGTCGCTGCACCCGACGCGGCTATGTGCGACCAGAAAGGATTGTTGATGGAGTACTACGAAAGGTAGGCCCTGTGGTGTTCAGGTGTTCCTTCGGCAAGCCCTTCGACAAGCTCAGCCGAACGGTTGAACATAAGTGAAGGGTTGAACATCTCGTGAGTCGGAGGCGGCCAAAGAGGCTGATAGGCCGTAACCAAACTTGTCCTGAGTTTACCCTGCCACCGCGAGTACCACCGCGAGTACCACCGCGAGTACTCGTGGCGGGGCTCTCGTGGCAGGCGTGGCGGTGAGCCTGTCGAAGGATCTCCCGCCGTAGGGCAGCGCTCTCTCCCATCCACCAGAGAGGCCGGGGTTGATGTTTCGCACGAAATGTGCTATCATCTCACCTACTTGGACACTCAGTTGCCAAAGATCATACGACCTTTGCCGCCCATCCCCCGCGCTATGCGGTTTCGGGCGAACGGGTCGCACACAACGGGTTGGAGCCGACCGGACTATCGCCCGCGAAAACAGCGGTTCTGTGGTTATGTGTAGAGCCTTCCGACCAAAGATCTATGGGAAACCCGCCCGGCGGCTGAACCCGGTGCCGTTAGCCTGCCCAACGCGATATTCGGAGTCGTGAATAAGCAAAGAGATATTCAGTAAACTGAATCCATCCTGCATTCATTACCAAATACCGATTCACAAGAGGCAAGCCCACACACAGAGGGAGATTCACGATGCGCATTGAAAAAGCAAATCAAAGCATAGCCAAAGGTTGGTATCTTGGACCTTGGGATTCCAATCTTGATATTTCAATTGGCTTTGCCAATGAAGGAGTAAACGAACCCCATCTACACAAACGAATGACGGAAATCTATTTTATGGCGTGTGGTACTGTCGAGATGCGAGTTGATATGCAAACCATTGTGCTAACTGAGAAAGACGTGATTGTAGTCGAACCTGGAGAAGTTCATACTTTTCTCTCCAGTTCGCCAGACCACTTTCATTTCGTGATTCAAGTCCCAGGCTTGGTAGGTGAAGAAGCAAAAATTGATAAGGTTTTGGTGCCTCGTTCACAGTTGGGGTTGAAGTGAGGACAGTCAAGTTTCAGTATGACCTCTCTGTTGGTTAAAGGCAAGCGGTTGGTCTGAGCAGAGAACAGTTCAGAGATTGCTCTCGCATAGGGAAGAAGGGCAGGCTAACACAGCATGAACCCGACTTGGCTAATCTCGCGCCAAAACAACGTCTTCACGC
Organism: Anaerolineae bacterium; assembly: GCA_030612185.1. The sequence continues at coordinate 14,496 of JAUWOI010000005.1, read as the reverse complement.
GCATTGTAGATAGCTCGCTGGCGGGGGCGCTCACACCGCATCCGCCAAGCGGGTTATGCGGGTGCCGTTAGGCGGCCATTGAGTGAGATCTGAATCATGATCGCTAAAGGTGATATCCGCATTTTCAACGACGGTGTTGCCATCGTAACTGGTGCGGCCTCGGGCATCGGTCGTGCATTGAGTGACGAACTGTCTCGACGAGGTTGCGAAGTAATCTTGGCCGATCTGCAAATTGAATTAGCGGAGAAAGTTGCCGCAGACATTCAATCTAAAGGCGGGAAAGCCAAGGCAGTTCAGCTCGATGTAACAGATTTTACCGCCGTTCAAGAATTGGTGAGTGATACAGTCAATCGCACTGGCCGACTGGATTATATGTTCAACAACGCAGGTATCAGTATAATTGGCGATACTCACCTGTACACCATAGAATCTTGGGACCTAATCATCGACGTCAATTTGAGAGGCGTGGTTAATGGTGTCCAAGCAGCCTATCCCCTTATGTATGAGCAAGGCTTCGGCCACATCGTAAACACTGCGTCAGTAGGGGGACTGGCATCCATGGCAGGCTTTACAGCTTATTGCGCCACAAAGCATGCAGTGGTTGGCCTATCCAAGTGCTTGCGCGCGGAAGCAGAGTCTGTGGGTCTACGAGTCAGCGTTATCTGTCCTGGTATTATTCGAACTCCTATTCTTGGAGGCGGGAAATTTGGCCAGCTCTATGGCGTATCGGCAGAAGAAGTAAAGAGGATGTCTGAAATGGTCAAACCGATGGAGCCAAGTGTTTTTGCTCAAAAGGCCCTCGACGACGTAGCCAAAAACGAGGCCATTATTATCCTGCCCCGCTGGTATCGATTAATATGGTGGTTCATCCGTTTGACTCCAACGTCAGTGGAAATTGCCCTTGCCAAATATGCCTATTTTTATCGCAAAAAACTTGTGTCGACGTAAAAGTGGAACAATAGGAATATGCAGATTGGGTCAGGTATGGACAGCCTGAAGCAGAGGTATTGTGCAGAAGGTAGTGGAAAAGGCTGCTCTTGATAGAGGAAGGGCCGCATACCCTACGGCACGCCGGAGCCTGTCCTGAGTTTACCCTGCCACCGTGAGTACCACCGCGAGTACCACCGCGAGTACCACCGCGAGTGCCACCGCGAGTACTCGTGGCGGGGCTCTCGTGGCAGGCGTGGCGGTGAGCCTGCCGAAGGGCGAAGCCGAAGGAATCTGTGCGGGGGCTGCCGGGTAACTGACAGCCCTACCGCGATGGCGCACCCAAGCCGTGGAATTGTTAGTGCGGTCTGTAGTTGACACTTTTGATGGAGGTGTATGAATGTACCAGTACCCACAGGAACCAAAGAAGATCAGAGAGCGCATAAACCGCTATGAACGAAAGTTGCGCAAAGAATACGAGAAGTTTGGTTCCATTAGCGATGGCTATGGAAAAAGGTATCTGCTCGGACCGCTTTATTTGGTTTTGGGAGACCTGACAGGGGCCATCAGGTCTTTTGAGTGGTTCGAGCAGATGTTCCCTGATGATATTGGCGAACCGTTCCACTATCTATGCTGGACTTTGGCTCTGTACCGTTCAGGGGATATGGCGGGAGCATCCCTCAGACTACGCCAGACCATGTTATCCAACCTCTATTTAATCCCGCATCTACTTGGCTTGGCGCAAAATAGGCTCAACATCTGGCACGGCTCGAATATTGCCGAAAAGGATTATCTTGAATACGCGCCACCTGAGATTTGGGAGTTATGGGATAAGCCGGCTTTGCAATGGGCCAAAGAGACTTATGATGGCCTGGAGTTTTGTCGGGTTCGTGCCCGATACATTGAGATTTATGAACAACTCGGTTCTGAACCGCCTGGCCCTAAGCGTAGTCAACTGGTTGACGAAGCGTACAAGATCCAAACTACAGGCAAGGGCCAGCAATAGTGCAGGTGCGCCTGGCCCACGCATGCACCCGATGGGTGATGCGCGACCGTTAGCGCCGCTATCCCACTGACATTATTGGAATATGATGGCTGTATATACACAGTTGCAGGAGAGCGACATTCGGGAAATTGCTGGCAGTTATGACCTGACGATAGTCGATTATGAACCTATCGCGGCTGGCGCATCGAATTCTAATTACTTGCTGCGGGCACAACAAGGCAGCTATGTGTTGACGGTCTTTGATGACAAAACATTTGCCCAGACAGTCGAACTAGGGCGGTTATTGTCGTTGTTAAAAGAGTACGCATTTCCCACCACACGTCCGCTGTTTGCTGCCAATGGGGAGATAGCAATAATGCACAAAGGCAAACCGGCGATGATGAAGGAGTATGTGGCTGGGCAAGTATATCGGTATCCAGACAAGACGATGCTGCATCAAATAGGGGCGACAATGGCAAAGTTACATCAGGTGCCGTGGCCAGATTTTCTGTCAAATAGGCGGCCATATGGTCTGCAGAAGTTTTCGAGTATCCAAGGACAAAACATCGATACAGAATATGAGGGTTGGATAGCCAAGCGACTTTCCTATCTTGAACAGCAGAAACCGCAAGGGTTGCCGCGAGGGTTGATTCACGGCGACATATTCTATGATAATGTGCTGTTTGAGGGCACGAGACTGAAAGCCATTATCGACTTTGAAGATGCGATCTGTGAAGACAAGGTGTTCGATCTGGGGATGGGGATTGTAGGATTGTGTAGGAAAGGGCCGGGGGTGGTGCCTGAGAAAGCGCGAGCGTTGGTAAAAGGGGATGAGCAGATTCGGGAGTTGGAGGAAGGAGAGAAGAGAGATTTGCAGTTGTATGTTGAGTATGCTGCGGCAACGGTCTCCTGTTGGCGGTATTGGAAATACCACGTCGATGCGCCAAGAGTGGAAAAGGCTGACAAACATTGGCAAATGGTGCGCGTGGCAGAGGGAGTACGAGATATCCCGAAAGCAAGATTCTTGGAGGCGGTTTTCAGTTGAATTATCTGAACTTGGGCGGCCTAACCCGCGCATGCAGCCGACCGCCTGATCGAGGATTTTGTCGCTGCCGGTCTTGGTTATGTGGCGCGTCTTTGATTGATGGGTGCGTTGTTTCACCAGGCGGCGGCTGATGCTAGCCGTTAGGTGCGCAAAAATCGTCGTGGCTAAGATCCTGCTTTCGTACGCAGGTAGATGATGCACCTGTGTGTGCTTGAAACAGTGCAACGTAACTTTGTATCACCATAACAGACGACCGAGGAGGTTCAATGATATCCGGCAACAGATTGCGATGGGTATTACTGCCCATCATAGTGCTCGTGATAGCCTCGCCGAGTTGCGGGAACGGCGGCCCGGCGGCGAAACCATCGCCCACTCCAACACCACCAGCAGCAACACCAACTCGAACTCCAACTCCAACTCCAAAACCCCCTACCGAGACTCCGACGCCCACCAGTACGCCGGCACTCAGCCCAGAAAGTACCTCAGATGCACCAGCAGTTGTCGCGATAATGGATTTGATTCTGGGCGTGAGCGCCAGGGGCTATGACCACTACGCGATGGGATCGACAGCCGTAATGGGCGGGTCAGAGCCCTATTTCTTTATCGATCCGACCGCCTGCGGCATGAAACTCGAGGTGCGCACGATGCCCACCTCTGCACTTCCCGGCGCAACAGCGCTGGAAGGCCTGCAGGCCGTCTACCAGCAGAACTATGTAGAGCAAAGCCCCGGCAGTGTAAGCTGGACCATCACCCAAGAGCCTTTCGAACTGGAACTGAACGGCGAGCCCGCTGCCCGCCTGGAAGCAGAACGCGTGCGAAATGATCGAATGTCCCTCTTCCAGATCACTGTCATCCGTAGCCAGACCCGGTCGGCCATTGTCCAGGGCCAGATCAGCGAAAGCTGCGCCGGCAATCCGGCATCCATGGCGTACTTGAACGAGATGACCGATTCCGTAATGCTGAATGACCCCGCTCCTGTCTGCTATGTCGGATTCAAACCAGGCAGCGATCCGGCAGAATATGGTGTCGGCTGTGATTATGAGGCTACCGGGTGGACAGGTCAAGGAGCATTGGCGGATGGAGGCTTTACCCAGATCGAGATGGGGCCGGTGGTGTGGGATGAGTGCGCAGAGTTTATGCGCGCCCATGACCAGGAATTCTGGTAGCGGGCAATCATTCCAGTTCAGCGCGTCCAAGCCTGTGTTAAGGATTCACCGTGCTTGTACACTCGAGTTCGTGCGCACCTAACCCTCGCTGGAGCCGGCCTGGCTATCGTGGAGCTTTACGGGGTTTGCGCAGGTAACCACCGAATTGGTAGGCGAAGGCTCAGGGCATGGGCCGCCAGGCAGATCGGGACCGTTGGGCCACACGCATAAAGAGGATTGTTATGAATTTACATATTCGACCTGTCTGTAACAATGACGTTGATGATTTGGTTCGATTATCATTATTAGCATGGGCTCCAGTTTTTAGTTCGTTTAAGCAAATCTTGGGTCCAAAAATCTATCCGATAATTTATCCGGATTGGCGAACGACTCAAAGAGAGGAAGTCGAAAAGGTTTGTAAAGATGGTGAGAAAACCATGGTCTGGGTTGCCGAAGTAGGTGGAATAGTGGTTGGCTTTCTGGCCTATAAATTACATAACAAAGATAAAACTGGAGAAGTTCACTTGCTCGCCGTCCATCCTGAATATCAAAACCGTGGAATAGGCACAGAATTGAATAACTTCGCGCTTAAAAAGATGAAAGAAAGCGGAACGAAAATGGCAGTAGTAGGTACCGGTGGCGATCCATCTCACGCACCCGCCAGAAAATCATATGAGAAGGCTGGGTATACGGCGTTACCTTTAGTTCGGTATTATAAGGATTTATAGGTATCGCTTACGAGCAGACATGCGAATAATGTGCAGGTATCCAAGTCTCCTTTACCACAGGCTGCCCACATAGAAATGAAACAGGAATTGAAACTGATTACTCCTTATCCCGAAGTTAACGCCCTGCTCCAAGAATTATTGGAGAGCGCACAGACTATTTTGGGAAATCACTTTGTCGGTATGTATCTGTTTGGCTCACTGGCGAGCGGTGATTTCGACCAAGATAGCGATATTGATGTTGTCGTCGTAACAGGCGATGAGATCTCTGGCGATCTGTTTTCGGCATTACAGGCAATACACGCGCGAATCAATGCCTGTGATTCACCGTGGGCTATTCAATTGGAAGTCTCTTACATCCCGCAACGCGCCCTCCATCGTTACGACCCAGCCAACGCACTGCATCCGCACATTGATAGAGGCAGGGGTGAAAGCCTCGGCATGATGCAGCACGACAGTTCCTGGGTGGTTCAACGCTATACTCTGCGCGAACGAGGGATAACGCTGGCAGGACCCGCCCCACAAACCCTCATTGACCCCGTCTCGCCACACGACTTGCGGCAAGCGATGTTGGCTATACTTAAAGGGTGGACATTGCAAATTCTTGAAGATCCCGCTCAAATGAAGCATCGCGGCGGTCAGTCCTACACCGTTCTCACTCTATGTCGCATTCTCTACACCCTTCAATATGGCACAGTTGTCTCCAAGCCAGTCGCGGCACACTGGGCACAGGAGACTTTGGATAATCAGTGGACGCCTTTGATTGAGCGAACGTGGACAGGACGGCATAATCCAGGATTAGAAGCGTCACCAGATGACGTGAACGGAACGTTGGAATTCATACGCTATGCGCTGGAACAAAGCCAGAAACTTGTGATACTATCGGAAAACTAAAACGCATGATGCCATTGAATCAGACCGCCAAGGAGGATGGCATGAAGTACTTGCGAGCGGTTGCATCTTTCCTTATTGCTCTGATAGAAAGGTTTGTCAGTCAATCAGCACATTTCACATATCCAATGGAGGTTATCGCCCCATGAAACTTCAACGTCATCCATCCAATCCCATCCTGCTCCCCGATCCGAGTTCGGATTGGGAATGTTACAACGTCTTCAACCCCGGTGTCCTCCACCACAACGGCCTGTTTCACATGTTCTACCGCGCCCAGGGCTTGGACTGGATCAGCCGTTGCGGGTACGCGGTCAGCCAGGACGGCGTGCACTGGAACCGGTTGCGCTCCCCCGTGCTGTCGCCGGTGGACGGCACAGACTCGCGCGGCGTCGAGGACCCGCGCGTGGTCGAGATTGACGGCGTGTTTTATATGACCTACACCGCCTACGGGCACGAGTTCCACGGCCCGGGCGAACCGACCCACGCCGGCGGTGGCATCCTGCCCATGATCACCCGCAGCGAGAACCTGATCACCTGGGAACGGCTGGGGCCTATCGTGCGCGGCGAGGACAACAAAGACCACGTGCTCTTCCCACGCAAGATTGGAGGCCGTTACGCTGCTCTGCACCGCCGCTTGCCTCACGTCTGGCTGGCTTATTCGGACGACCTGCTGACCTGGCAGGAACAGGATATGGCCCCCATCTACGGCCCACGCGAGGACAATTGGTGGGACTGCACGAGCGTCGGCAACAACGGCATACCGATTGAAACGGAACACGGCTGGCTGCTCCTCAACCACGCCTACGACGGCGACCACGTCTATCGCCTGGGCGTGCTGCTGCTCGACCTGGATGATCCAACCCAGGTGCTTGGCCGCCCGACCGAGCCTATCTTCTGGCCGGAGGAATTATGGGAACTGCGAGGGGACGTGCCCAACGTGGTCTTCTCGGGCGCTAACCCGGTGGTGGATGGCACGGTCTACGTCTACTACGGCGGCGGCGATCACGTGATTGGGCTGGCGACCTGTCGTTTGGACGAGTTGCTCGACTTCGCCCTCAACGCTGAATGAACGAATGAACGAATGAGCGAATAAACGAATGGGCGAATGAACGAATGGACGAATGGGCGAATGAGCGAATGAACGAGGGACGAAATGTTAGCGGAAGGAGTGAACCTGTGTGTCACATCAGTAATGTTCTTAAACGATCGCAAATACCCCGCGTACTGGTTCTAGTTCTCATTGCTCTGTGCGGTGTATCTCTGTTGGTCGCTTGTCAAGCACCTGAAACAACCCCAACACCCCACCCAACTGCTGCGCCTGTACCGGGTGATGGTATTCACGTCTCTTCACCAGATGGCAGGATTCAAGTCACCTTCGTGCTTGAGGACGGCGTCCCATACTACGCGGTCAGCCGTTCCGGCGAGGACATAATCAAACCATCGAAACTGGGCTTCATCTTCAAGGATGCCGAGCCACTGAACCAGAACTTGACTGTCGTCGAGAGCAAACTGGACAGTTTTGACGAGACCTGGACCCAGCCCTGGGGCGAAGTCGAGGAAATCCGCAATCACTACAACGAACTCCGGGTAAATCTCGAAGAAACCACAGCGGCGCACCGCAAGATGACTGTGGTCTTCCGCGTATACGACGACGGATTGGGCTTCCGTTACGAGTTGCCCGAGCAAGACAACCTCTCCGACTTCCAAATCATGGATGAGGAGACCGAGTTTGTCCTGGCAGGTAATCATCAGGCCTGGTGGATTCCTGCTTACCGGGACAACCGCTACGAATATCTGTACACGCAATCTCCCATCAGTTCCCTCAGCGAGGACCTCCAGGCCGTGCATACGCCACTGACCATGGAAACCGCCGACGGCCTGTTCCTGAGTATCCACGAGGCCAATTTGACAGACTATGCATCCATGACGCTGGTGGGCTCCGACGACAACACGCTGCTTTGTGACCTCGTCCCGTGGTCAGACGGCGTCAAAGTGAAAGCATCTACCCCGCACCAGACTCCGTGGCGTACCATTCAGATCGCGGAAAACGCGGGTGATTTGATCACGTCCTATCTCATCCTGAATCTCAACGAGCCCAATAAACTGGATGACGTGTCGTGGATCAAACCCACAAAGTATGTAGGCATCTGGTGGGGTATGCATATTGGCAAGTACACGTGGGGCTCCGGCGCTATACACGGCGCTACGACTGATAATGCCGAGAGATATATAGACTTTGCGGCCCAATACGGTTTCCCAGGGGTGCTGGTCGAAGGTTGGAATTTGGGCTGGGACGGCGATTGGACTAAATATGGGAATCGCTTCGACTTTACCACCCCTTATGACGACTTTGCCATCGAAGAACTGAGCGCCTACGCAGCAGCCAAAGGTGTCGCGCTCGTTGGCCACCACGAGACAGGCGCTGCCGTGGTGAATTACGAACAGCAGTTGGAGGACGCTTTCGCTTTTTTCCGCGACCTGGGGATCAACACAGTCAAGACGGGGTACGTGGGCTGGGGGCAGGGAATTAAACGCAGAGACGAAAAAGGCAATCTCGTGGGATTGGAGTGGCATCATGGCCAGTACATGGTGAGACATTACAGAAAGGTGGTCGAAACCGCAGCCAGATACCACATAATGTTGGATGTTCACGAACCCATCAAGGACACAGGTATCAGGCGCACCTATCCGAACATGATGACACGCGAAGGGGCGCGGGGACAGGAGTACAACGCGTGGGATGGAGAGGGCGGCAACCCGCCAGAGCATACCACCATCCTCCCATTTACCCGCATGCTTGCGGGACCCTTTGATTTCACGCCGGGCATTTTCGATCTGTTCTTTGATAAATACCAGCCCAACAACCGGGTCAATACCACGCTGGCCAAACAACTGGCCCTTTACGTGGTCATCTACAGCCCGCTGCACATGGCCGCTGACTTGCCCGAAAACTACGAGGACCATCCCGCGTTCCAATTCATCCTGGACGTGCCTGTTGACTGGCAGGACACGAAGGTATTACACGCCGAAATTGGCGAATACGTCACCATTGCTCGCCAGGACAGAGACAGCCAGGACTGGTACATAGGCAGCATCACCGACGAAAGTGAGCGTACGCTGGAGGCACCGCTCACCTTCCTCGAAGCGGGCAAAAAGTACGTGGCCGAAATATACGCCGACGGAGCCGACGCCGATTGGGAGAGCAATCCGTTGTCCATTGACATCTATGAGACACTGGTTGACAGCGACACCGTACTAAGTCTCAGACTTGCTCCCGGGGGCGGGCAGGCTATCCGCATCCGCCCGGCCACCGGAGATGAGGCAAATCATATCCCGCGAATCGGTGAATCAGCGAATCAGTGGGTCAGCGTGCATCTGCGTTAACCTGCGTCCAGAATTTTGACTCATTTTGTAAAGAATTTGCACTCTCAAAAGTTCAAGGAGGATCTAGCATGCAAACGAAATTTCCGCCGGGGTTTTTGTGGGGCACTGCCACAGCCGCTCATCAAGTCGAAGGGAACAATGTTAACAGTGACTTCTGGGTTTTGGAACATCTGCCAGAAACCATATTTGCGGAACCGTCAGGCGATGCAATTGACCATTACCATCGCTATTCTGAAGACATTGCCCTTTTGGCCGAACTGGGTTTCAACAGTTATCGTTTCTCCATTGAATGGGCGCGGATCGAGCCGGAAGAAGGGCACTTTTCCAGAGCAGCCCTGGATCACTACCGGCGGATGCTGGAGGTTTGCCACGAGAACGGCCTCAAGCCCGCAATGACGTTTCACCACTTCACCTCACCCCGTTGGCTGATTGGAGCCGGTGGATGGACGGACGAGGACACGGCTGAGAGATTTGCCCGTTACTGTGCCAAAGCCACCCAACACCTGGGCGACCTGATTGACGTTGCCTGCACCATCAATGAGGTCAATATTCCGATGATGGTTCAGCTGCTGTGGTCATCCGACCAGGAAGAAAATCCGCAACAGGCAACGTTTATGGAAGCGGCTACGCAAGCCTTTGGCGTACCGCCGGATAGATTTGCTCCATTTTTGTTCGCTGGCTCAAAGCAGGGGCGCGACGTGATTCTGGCGGCGCACAAGCAGGCCGTCGTGGCAATCAAGGCGGAACGGCCCGATTTGCCTGTGGGGATGACGATCGCGCTGCAAGATATGCAGGCTGTCGCAGGCGGCGAGGCCACACGCGACCACTTTTGTCACGAGATCCAGGATGTCTTTCTGGAGGCTGCGCGAGAGGATGACTTTGTGGGCGTGCAAACCTACAGCCGCATACGTTTTGGGCCAGACGGCCCGTTGCCCACTGAAGAAGGCGTGGAACTGACCCAGATGGGTTACGAGTTTTGGCCAGAGGCTCTGGAAGCGACCCTGTGCTACGCCAACCGGGTGACCGGCGTTCCCATGATCGTCACCGAGAACGGCATTGGCACAGCCGACGACACACGCCGCCTGGAATACTATCGCCGGGCGCTGCGAGGCGTCGCCAACTGCCTGGACGACGGCCTGGACATACGCGGCTATTACGCCTGGTCTGCCTTTGACAACTTTGAGTGGAGGCTCGGCTATCGGCCCACTTTTGGTCTCGTCGCGGTTGACAGAGAGACACAAACACGAGCAGTTAAACCGAGCGGGCGGTGGCTCGGTCAAGTCGCCCGTGCCAATGGCTTTTAACTGGCTGGCGACCTGTTGCCCGGGTGAACTGCTCGACCGGATTGGCGACGCTTTCGCCGCTCAAGCGGCCGCATTTGTGCGGGACGATTTTACTCTGTGATTTGGGAGGTGTGAAATGCAGTACAAACCATTAGGCCACAGTGGCCTGATCGTCTCCGAGTTGTGCCTGGGCACGATGGTCTTTGGCGACGACACCAGTGGCGCCGACGAACCGACCGCCATCCGTATGATCCACCAGTTCCTCGACGCCGGCGGCAACTTCGTAGACACCGCCGACGTCTACGTTGGCGGCTACTCGGAAGAGATCACTGGCAAGGCACTGCAGGATCGGCGCGACGGCGTCGTGCTGGCCACCAAGGTGCGCGGTCGCATGAGCGACGACCCCAACGACGTGGGCCTCTTGCGGCGGCACATCGGCGCCGGCTGCGAGGCCAGCCTGCGCCGCCTGGGCACCGACTACGTGGACCTGTTCTACGCCCACTTATGGGACCCCATCACGCCCATTGAGGAGACGCTCCGCGCCTTCGACGACCTGGTGACGGCGGGCAAGGTACGCTACGTCGGCGTGAGTAACTTCAAGGCCTGGGAGGTGATGAAGTCGCTGGGCGTGAGCGACAGCCACGGCTGGGCGCGTTTCATCGCCGCGCAGTATCAGTACAGCCTGGTCGTGCGCGACATCGAGCGCGAGTTCGTCCCGCTGTTCGAGGCCGAGGGGTTGGGCCTGACGCCGTGGGGGCCGCTAGGCGGCGGCTTCCTGTCGGGCAAATACCGCCCCGGCGACCGCCCGACCGAAGGCCGCATCGCCATCACGCCGGACTTTGCCGAGGAGGCCTGCCGCGAGTACTCGCAGCGGGCTGGCTGCGCGCTCAGCCGGCCGTCGTAGCGCCCATCGTCGGCGTCCGCACGCCGGCCCAATTGGAAGACAACCTGGGAGCCGTCGGCTGGGAACTGACCGGCGAGGAACTGACCCGCCTGAACGAGGCCAGCACCATCGAAGAGGGCTATCCCTACCGCATGATCCGCAAGTACGGAGCCAGATAGTGGGGGTATGAACATGAAACGACTAAGCCGTAAGGCATTTGACCGGGCACGCCAGTTCCTCAGAACCCAAGCCAGGCCACTGGACCGAGCGACGTTCGAGTATCGGTTCGAGGGAGCCTCTGCCGAGAGCGTGATTGCTGAACTGGCACGCTTTCAAAATGATGATGGCGGGTTCGGACGTGCGCTTGAGCCGGACTTACGCACGCCCAGCTCATCAGCCCTCGCGACCGGAATTGGTCTGTGTATGCTCAAGGAACTAAAGTGTTCCGCAGACCATCCAATGGTCCGCAAGGCTGTGCAATTTCTACTCGCGACGTTCGACATTCAGGCCAAAGTGTGGCGGGTTACTCCGCACGACACGAACGAGTTCCCCCACGCCGGATGGTGGCACGACGAAGACGGTAGCCTCGCCCGCACGTTCGATGGCTTTCAGATCATTCCACGGGCCGAGATCGTGGGCTTGCTGCACCATTTCTCATCCCTCGTGCCGGCCGATTGGCTCAACGACGTGACCGAGCGTACGGTTACAGATATTGAGACCGTTGAGACATTGGGGACGGGAGGCGGGGACGACCTCGGCTATGCCTTGAGACTGGCGGAAACGGCGGAACTGCCGCAGCACTTTAAGGATCGCCTGATAACGCGGGTTCGTGCCGTAATCCCCACTGCTGTCAGCCGTGATCCGCAGGAGTGGGATTCCTACTGTATCGCACCACTCAAATTGGTTTCATCGCCGCAGTCCATCGTGGCAGATCTATTCTGGGACGCTTTGCAAGCACACCTGGATTACCAGATTGACCATCAAACCCCTGACGGCACGTGGGATCCGGTCTGGACCTGGGGTGATTTCTATCCAGACGTGTGGGAACAAGCCAAACGTGAGTGGCGCGGTCACTTGACACTCAGGGCCTTGACCGCGCTCCACGCCTTTGGGCGCATTGAGGGGTAAACATAGCACTAAACAGGATGGTCTTGTCATGTCAAAACACAACTTTGATGCCGTTATCTTTGATCTGGATGGTGTGATCACCCACACTGCTTCAGTGCACAGCGCCGCCTGGAAGCGGATGTTTGACGAATTCCTGAAGGCCTGTGCCGAAAAGACCGGTGAACCTTTCCGTGAGTTTTCCCACACCCACGACTATTTGCCCTACGTGGATGGAAAACCCAGGTACAAGGGGGTGGCCTCATTCCTGCAATCGCGGAACATTGATCTTGCCTATGGTGACCCGGCTGATAGTCCGCGCCAGGAGACAATCTGTGGATTGGGCAACCACAAGAACGAACTCTTTAACGAGATGATTGCCGGGGGAGGGGTGAAGGTATTCTCTTCCACCGTGGACCTTGTCAAGAATCTGCGTGATAGGGGTATTAGAGTGGGTGTGGCTTCATCCAGCAAAAATTGCAAGGCAGTCTTGGATGCAGCCGGACTATCAGACCTCTTTGAAACGCGGGTAGATGGAATTGTCTCCGCTGAACTCAAATTAAAAGGAAAACCGGAACCCGACATCTTCACTACCGCCTGCGATAATCTTGGAGTATTTTATGACCGTGCCGTTATCGTGGAGGATGCCGTTTCCGGTGTGCAGGCGGGATTGAACGGGAACTTCGGTCTGGTCCTGGGCGTTGCCCGGGAAGACAACGAGATGGAACTGAAACTAAACGGCGCAGATATCGTCGTCAGGGATATGGGAGAAATTGATATTGAGGACCTGGACGAGTGGTTCTCAAAAGGACTCGACGAAGACCAATGGTCCCTGAGTTACTTTGATTACTCCAGGGAGAAAGAAGGAACCCGGGAAGCGCTCTGCACGGTGGGGAACGGGTATTTCGGGACTCGCGGTGCCTTGGAAGAATCCGAAACGAATGGCACAAATTATCCGGGCACCTACATTGCTGGGGTGTATAACCGGCTGGAATCCGAGGTGGCCGGGCGAACCATCGTCAACGAAGATTTCGTGAACTGCCCCAACTGGTTGCCTTTAACCTTTAGAATTGGGAATGATGAATGGTTGGACGTAAACAAAATCGAGATCGTCAGTTTCACCCGCCGGCTGGATTTTCGGAATGGCGTTCTTTACAGAAGGATGGTGGTGAGAGATACCGCCGCCAGAGAAACCCTGATCGAATCCAGCCGCTTGGCCAGTATGGCCCAACCCCATCTGGCAGCGCTCAGGTACAGTATTACACCCCTGAACTACTCTGAGCGCATTTTTATCCGCTCGGGATTGGCCGGCAGCATCATTAACGCAGGCGTTGAACGCTATCGTCAACTCAGTTCAAAACACCTGGAGCCGGTTACTGAAGGGGGGCGGGATAATACCAGTTACATACATCTACAAACTAATCAATCCCGGATTCAGATAGCAGAGGTTGCCAAAGTTCTTGTTTCCGTTAATAGTGAGCGTGTTGATCCAGATATCACCCTGGATAAAAAGGCGGGGGCTGTCTATTCGACCTTCGATCTGGAAGCAAAGAAAGATTGTCCCATCACTGTTGACAAAGTGGTATCTCTCTATACTTCCAATGATAAGGACATAAAGAACCCACTGGCAGCAGCGCAAGAGGCCCTGCAGAATAGCGGCAGTTTTGAAGAGGTGTTACAGGCCAGTGCCGCCGCCTGGGCAGACGTATGGAAGAAAATTGATATTCAGATAGAAGGAGACCGCCTGGCACAAAAACTAATCAGGCTGCATCTATACCATTCACTGGTAACAGTCTCGCCCCACAACGTAAACATTGATGCGGGGATTCCGGCCAGGGGATTACACGGGGAAGCCTATCGCGGGCATATTTTCTGGGACGAACTGTTTGTCCTGCCGTTCTACGATCTGCATTTCCCGGACACAGCCAGGTCTGTACTGCTTTACCGGTATCGAAGATTGGATCAGGCCAGGGCTTATGCAAAAGAGTATGGGTACGAGGGAGCGATGTTCCCCTGGCAGAGCGGCAGTGACGGCAGGGAAGAGACACAAGTGGTCCACTTAAACCCGATGTCCGGGGAGTGGGGAGCCGATCATAGTTCATTGCAGAGACACGTATCCCTGGC